>JAHHLP010000372.1 GCA_018679295.1 Rhodothermia bacterium | reverse complement strand
CGCTACGCCTGCCTGGCACCTTAGTCGACTGCAGTTGGCTCCTCTACACGCTCGATATCGTACTCGTAATCCTCCATTACCGGGTTAGTCAGGAGTTTTTCGCACGCTGCGTCGACCAGCGAACGTGCTTCCGTTTCGGTCTCGGCTTCAATCCACAACTCGATATGCTTTCCTATCCTGACCTTGCCGACGGCTGCGAAGCCAAGGTCATGCAGAGCATGCTGCACGGCTTTGCCCTGCGGGTCGAGAATGGAAGGCCTGAGGGTTACCTCTACGTTTGCCTTGAACATGTGATGGTCAATTGTTTTGGTTGATGTTTGGCACGGGCCGCGCGGTCAGCCATCGCCCGCTGCATGCTCTTCGAGGTCGGCGCCGTTGTCGGGCTCCGACATAATAGCCCTGTAAAGGTTGCCGAGCGCCCGACCAATCCCGTGCGACAGATATGCTCCAAGCGCTATAAGCAGTCCTATCTGCTGCAAGGCAACGATCAATACGACCCCAACCAGATACGAAACGGACTTGACGGGGTTAGCCCTGATGAATTGTGGCGTAGGCTTCGGGAGGGCGTCAAACGTGATGTTGGATATCATCAGTCCTGACAGCACGATGACGATCGGCATCAGAACCGTCTGGTTGCTCGGACTGAAGCGACTGAACCAATCGACCTCGCTGAAATTCAGAATCAAGGCGACGATTGCGATGGCCTGTACCGGTACCGGCAGACCCAGGAAGTAGTCTTTCTTGACCCCCTCAAATTGAAGGTTGAAGCGGGCCAGCCTGACGGCGCCGCAAATTGCGGGTAGTGAGGCGACGATCAGACCGAGCATCCCGAATTCCTTGAGGCTAAAGCCGTATAGCAGGAACGCAGGCGCAACACCGAACGAAACGATATCTGCAAGCGAATCCAATTCGACCCCAAACAAACTCTGCGAGCCGGTCAATCGCGCCATCATGCCGTCAAGGACGTCAAAGAATCCGGCGAGAACGATAAGCCAGCAAGCCTGCTCGAAACGGCCCTCAGCGACCTGCGTCAGAGCCATGAAGCCGCTGAACAGATTCATTAGCGTGAAGAACGATGGAACGGCTGCCTTCGGTATCTGTCGCCGTGGTCGCCCCGACCTGGCCTCCCTGAATGCTGCGAGCCGTCGCCGAAGAATGCGCTGCTTATTACCTGGCCGTCGCCGTTCCGACCGAATTCTATTATTCGCCATCGGCACCCATCATGATCGACGAGTCCGGGACGTCATTTGTGGCCCGCGGCACGTCAACAGGTATTCTCGCTATGATAGACTCGCCGGCGGTCACTCGGTCACCGGGCCGAACCGTTACCTCTACCGAAGCAGGCATTAGAACATCCATGCGGGATCCGAACTTGACGATTCCAAAACGTTGGCCCGCCGTCAGGCTGTCGCCGACGGTGACGTGATAGACGATCCGCCGCGCAACCTTTCCCGCGATCTGCTTGAACAATATCCGCATCCCGCTTGGATGGCGTATTCCCAGTTGCGAGCGTTCGTTCTTCTCGCTCGCCTTCGGGTGCCACGCCACGAGGTAATCGCCTGGAACATACTGATCGAATTCAACCACTCCGTCGGCGGGCGACCGGTTTACATGAACGTTGAGCGGCGAAAGAAAGATCGACACCTGCTTGGCCGGAGCGTCGATGTAAAGAGGCTCGTGGTCGACAGAGTCGACCAACACCACCTTGCCGTCAGCAGGAGCCAGGATGACCTTTCCATCGAGAGCGGATTGGGGAGGAACCCGGTCCGGATCCCGGAAGAAGTACAGCGTGAAGGCAAGTGTTGCAGTAGCCAATATTATTGGAAGCCACTTCCAGGGTCCCGGAAGCAGAAAGGCAGTTCCAGCGACCAACAGCGACACCAGAACCGAGACCCCGATGATTCCGTACCCTTCTGGTGCAAACATGCCGTTGTATCGATTAATGGCCGAAATGAATCATAATTTGGCGTAAACTAAAAGATACACACGGTGTAGCAGAGCCGCAGAAGCCGCCGCACGTGCACCGCCCAATTTTCGGAGTATTCGTTCCATCCGCCATCCTTCGATGCCCACAGTTTCATTTCACACGCTTGGATGCAAGCTCAATTTCGCAGAGACCGCAACGATTTCGGAGCAGTTCGCGGACCGGGACTTCGACGTCGTGCCCTTCGGGCAGCCGTCGGACATAACTGTCATTAACACGTGCTCGGTAACCGACGAGGCGGATCGGAAATGCCGGCAAACGATACGACGAGCAATCCGCGCGAACGAGGATTCATTTGTCATCGTGACAGGCTGCTACGCCCAGCTTAGTCCTGAGGACATCGCGTCGATCCCGGGTGTTGATGCCGTATTGGGAACAGTTGAAAAGCTCTCCGTCTTTCAGGTTCTCAAGTCTTTCGAGCGCGCCGAGAAGACGCAAACCAGCGTCTCGTGCATCGAGGATGCGACGGCGTTTGGACCCGCCTTTTCTGCCGGTGAACGGACACGCGCCTTCCTGAAGATTCAAGACGGATGTGACTACACGTGTTCGTTCTGCACAATTCCGATGGCTCGCGGTCAAAGCCGATCACAGTCAATCGATGCCACGGTCCGACAGGCTCATCGCATTGCCGAACGCGGGCATCGGGAGATCGTGCTGAGTGGTGTGAACATCGGCTTGTTCGGCACCGACACTGGTGAGTCACTACTGAATCTTCTACAGCAGCTCGATCGTGTGGACGGCATCGATCGATATCGGATTTCATCCATCGAACCCAACCTGCTGACGGATGCGATCATTGAGTTTGTGGCGGGGTCACAGCGGTTCATGCCTCACTTCCACATCCCGCTGCAGAGTGGAGACGATTTCGTACTTGGCAAGATGCGTCGCAGATATCGCACCAGCCTTTATGCTCGCCGTCTCGGAACCGTCAAGCGGTTGATTCCGCACGCCGGCATCGGCGTCGACGTGATCGTCGGTTTTCCGGCGGAAACGGAGGAGCGCTTCGAAAACACGCAGACGTTTCTCGAATCGCTGCCGATATCGTACCTCCACGCATTCACGTATTCCGAACGCCGCCATACGGCCGCCGTTGAACAACTCGACCGGATGGGAGGCACTCCTGTGGCCCGCACTGAGAGATCGCGCAGAAACCGAATCCTGAGACTGCTTTCGGAGCGAAAGCGGAATGAGTTCGCCAACCTGCATATCGGTCAGCAACGGCGAGTCCTGTGGGAAGGGAAGGTGTCCAACGGAAGGGTCTTTGGGTTTACAGACAACTACATACGTGTGAGTGCGCCGGAGGGCACGGTGACGGAAGGCTCAATCGACACCGTCCTTCTCGACCGGTTGCAGGCTGGAGGTACACTCTCCGCAGCTCCGGCTGAGTTCGTACCGGTTGCATGAACGGCCACATCGGCCGCGGTCGCTCATCGAAAGAGAACCGACACGCCGTTTTGCTCCATCGGTCTGAATAGATCGAAACGACCATTCGGCTTATCGCCGGACCCAAAGCTTTGATTACGCCACGGCAAGCGGCAGTCAAGATGCCATGCAGTGATCGCGTTGCTTGTCTGCCGCTTCAAACGCGATTCAACTTCTCCTGCGCGAGAAGAAACGAACCGATTGCCGCCCAACGGTGTTCAATCCCGATCAAACCCGTCCAGGCGCCGTAGCGACCAGACGGAGCGCCAATAATCCGCTTGAGCGCGTCCCTGAGGGTATTTGCCTCGCAGGCCGATATACTACAGTGGACATGTCCGGCCTCCCAACCCTATCGGATAGCCCTAATTCACTTCGTGCGCCGAAGCCCCAAATATGACATCAAGGCTGGCTACGTGATTCGCATCCAGTCTGCGCTGATCGTGGCTCTGCTTCTCGCTTTGGCACTAGTCCATCTGTGGCCGACGATCACCCCGACCCGGACCGACATTACCTTTAGAGCCCGAGGTCAGGAGACCATTGCAATCGAGGAGATTGTGCAGACCCGACACAGAAAAGAGAAACCCCCTCCTCCACCTCCACTAATACCTGTCGTTGTCTCCGACCAGGAGATAATTGATGAGATCGAGCTGGATATTCAGGACGACTTTCTCGCGCTGAGCGACGATGAAGCAGAGGGAGACGACCTTCCTGAGGGTGACCAGACCACGTCGGCACCTTCTCTGATGGAGCCGCGGCCCGTTCGGATCGTCGAGCCGGAATACACACGCGACGCGAAGCGGCGAAATATTCGAGCTGAGGTGGTCGTAGAGGTCCTCGTTGATGAGCGCGGCCGAGTAGCGGCTGCAGAAGTGATCGACCGCTACCTTCTCGGCAAGGATGAGGCGAAGGAAGAGGTAGGCACGATCGGCTACGGCTTGGAGGAGTCAGCGATCGACGCCGCGCAGCGCTGCATGTTCAGGCCGGCTCGCTTCGATGGCGAAGCCGTTCGGGCCTACGCCAGGATTATTTTCAGCTTCGGTGTGTAGGCCGAAGACCATCTTTCGAGTGCACTTCTCAACGGGCCAAATCGGCGCACGGCCCTCAGGACAAAAGTGAGTCGCTCATCTCTGACCACGTCACTTCAGCGCGGTCATAGAGCTCCGACACCAGATCCACGAGAAGGTCCTTCCCTTGCTTCTTGCTCAGCGTATACCAGGGATTCATCAACGTGGACCGGAGCAGGAAGACACCTTCACGATCGTAATCATCCGCCGATACGCCCAGTCGCGTTAGAAAATCCTCAACCGAGGCCGCGCTGTACTGTCCGGAGTATAGCACCGTTCGACTGAGGAAGAAGCGTTGCTCGTAGACGTGAACCCTTCGCTTCTCCGGAATACTGAATTGCTCATAAAGAGACCGGTTGAGCCGATTAAGGTCAGTTAATGCTGGGTCGTCGAATGACGGCCGGAAAGCGAAGCAAACAATGTTCGATTCTGGCGGGCAAAGTGGTACGGCGTGAACCGGCTTCGATCCGGTAAGCTCCGGCCACTTTGTAACAAGCGCATAGAGCTGCGCCGCATTCCGAATCGTTTCCCGGACGAGTTTTCCGTGGCCGCCTGTCTCGAGAGGAATTGTCTTGTGCGCGAGCCAGACGGACGCCGCTGCGGCGCCGGGTTTGCTCCCCTCGAGAATGTAGACCCCGATCGCCTCGCTGGTTGCCTCCTCGCGCGGGCCCTCCGGAGCATCTTCAACGTACGGCGCGTGCTGGCGCATGATCGGACGAACCAGATTAGACTTGAAGCACACAGCGCCCGCTGGATATGGGACATAGCCAAGTTTGTGCGGGTCGACCGCTATGGAATCACATTCACCCAGCTTGTCGAGAGCGTCGCACGTGTCCGCGTCAGGAAGCAGCAGCTCCAACCGATGCCTCTTGCCATTCAACATCACATCTTCCGTCGGCTCACCGAGACCAACTCTCTCCGGCACCATTGTCGTTCGCAGATAGCCTCCATACGCAGCATCTGCATGCAGCCAAAAGGACGACTTACCTTCCTCTTCCCTCCGTGCACGCAAATCAACCAACCGGTGTATCGGGTCCACTGCTCCCTCTTCGGTCGAACCTGCCACAGTAACCACCGCCAGGACATGACTGCCGTTCTTGTCTGCTTCGTGAAGCGCGTCCTGCAACGCCTCCTCCCGCATTCGAAATCTGGAGTCCACCGGGATGATGCGCAGGGAATCGCGCCCGAGCCCAAGTAGATCGAGGATCTTGGACAGACAATAGTGATGAGTCTCGGGAGCGAGGATCAAAGGTTGGCTTTTGATTCTGGACAACAATGCGGCCATGCCTACCCGGGCGATGTTGTAGTCGGAGGACCGATAGGCGCGGATGAAGTCCATGACGCCCGACTCCCGCCGGTCGGCTACCAGATCGAAGACCTCAAGCATCTGCCACAGCGCTCTCGAAGGAGCGGTTCGCATCAACTGCTCATCGGTTGCGCCAGCCAACTCGGTGTCGAGATCCATTTGCGTCGCTATGTCCCTAAGCACGAATGGCAGGTAGCGGGTTGTCCGGGCAACCCATAGACCTTCCAGGTTGGCAATCGTGCCGCCACTCGTAAGGTGCGACCAAGACTCGGCAGGGTCATAACCGAGCATCTCTGCGATCATGGCCCCAGCCTCGCGTTCGAGCCGGAGGGTTACGGGAGACGCCTCCTTGGAGACGTTATTCGGGTTGTAAAGCATTCCCGCGTAGTATCCGGTGACGGCCGGAATGGTCTGCTCGGCGAGCATGTGCGCCGCATAGCGCGGGCTCTGGAAGGGGAAGTCGGCTTTCAGTGCTGCCAGCAGTTCCTGGAGCCGATCTTCGAACCTGTCATTCCAGCGGCTGTGCGTCCGGCGCAGGTCCGAGGTAATCACGACCCCGTCTTCCGGAAAATAGTTACGCCTCCAGTATTCGTGGTCTTCCGTTATTCGACGAATGGTGGCGTTGAATATCGCGCTGTTCTCCGCTTTCGGTCCGATGAACCATGCGCTGAATGAGCCATCTTTTGACTCGGAGTCGTCTTTCATGCCAGTACGTAGGAAGTCAGGCGAGCTTTGGTTGATATCGGAGCGCGGGCCTCAGGTGCGGTGCGGGTGGCCGCGAGAGAAAACCACGCCGATCGAGAGGCAGACATTATAGCTCGGGCGCAACTACCTGACCTAGAGCAACGACCGCGACGAGTCTGTAAGGAATTGCCTTACACCACGCCTTACGGCAAGTCCTCCCAGACTGCGTCTTCGATGTCCGGCGTTGTGGCGTCCCGATTCTCAGCACGCGGATTGCGGGATTCGGCGGGTGTCCTGGGAACGCGGCGGCGACTACCGGGAACGTAGCCTGAATCCATCCTCTGCTCACGCGAAGGTATTCCGCGCGTAGCCGAAGTGAGCAGATTGCGAGCGGCTCGGAAGATCAGCCACAGCAAAATTGCGAAAAAAAGGACCTTTAGCAGCATCAGAACAGGGAGACTGACGGAACCGGATTAAAGTAGGTTGTCCCTGGGTGCCGGAGTGTACGTATTTGAGTCAGCAGTTGTTCGAGGTCCTCGCTTCGATTAACGAAGTCGATATTTTCAGAATTGACGATGAGAAGCGGACTCTTCGTGTACCTGAAGAAATAGTAGTTGTATGCCTCATTCAGTTCACGGATGTACGCTTCCTCCAGGGGCTTTTCGAAGGCCCTCGCGCGCATCCGGATGTTCTTCATCAAGCGATCCGGCGTCGACTGCAGGTAGACCACCAGATCCGGCTGCGGCGTCCGCGGCTGCATTATCTTAAACAAGGTTTCATAGAGCTGAACCTCATCGCCGTCAAGGTTCAGATGCGCGAAAATCCGGTCCTTGTCGAAACTGTAATCCGAGACCACCAGCGAATGGAAGAGATCCGGCTTCATTAACATCTGCTGCTGCCGGAAGCGGCTCGCAAGGAAGCTCAGCTGGGTCTGAAACGCCCATCGCTTCCGGTCCTCGTAGAAGCGTACCAGGAAGGGATTCTGTTCGAACTCCTCGAGTACGAGCATTCCTTTAAAACGCTGCGAAAGGATTCGGGCGAGTGACGTCTTGCCCACGCCGATCACACCTTCTACGACGATGTAACTTATCTCGTCAAAAAGCGGTGCGCCCGGGTCACTTCTCCGTTCAACTTGACTCTCGTCGGACATGTATTCTATAAACGTGGCGCGTTAATCTCGATTTCGGCGACCATCAGACTGCTCCGGTAGGCAGGCCCTGGCCAAGATAAGGTGTGCCTAATCGTACTTCTCCAGGGTGATGATAGTTTTCAGTGGACGCTTTACATCCTTGCAATCGTCGATCAGGCTCGTGAGGCTATTTGCAAACCCCGGCAGCCTCCGGCCGCTTGGCCATATTTCGGATAGCGGCAACAAGACAAATAAC
>JAHHLP010000250.1 GCA_018679295.1 Rhodothermia bacterium | reverse complement strand
GATCAGCGACTTCCAGGGTAGGACGGTCTCGCGCATCGGCGACTGGGCCGATCTTGATCTCGGGTACAAGGTGGTCGCCTCGATTGACGAGGACAAATGCATTCACTGCGGGCTATGCTACATCGCGTGCGAGGACGGAGCGCATCAGTCGATCGATAAGATCGCGATCGACGAGGAAGTGTTCGTTGCCGAGCTGACGGCAAATGGATCAGCAGGTGCCAACGGCATAAACGGCAATGGAAACCTCGTCGCGCCGGCGATCATGCGGAGCGGCGGCAAGCGAGTAGTACCGGGGTCCGGAGAAGGGTATCTCAATCGCTACGTGATCAACGAAGAGACGTGCGTCGGCTGCAACATGTGCTCGCTCGTCTGCCCCGTAGACGGCTGCATCACCATGGTCGAGCGGCCGTCCGACATCCCGCACATGACGTGGCGCGAGTATCAGGAGCGGCTAGCTGCGGGAGAGGTCGAGAAGATTGAGCCACCGGAGCATCGGTAAGGCCTCCGCTGAAACGTTCCGCTGCCTATTTCGCCCGCCACTAACTGAAAAGTCAGTATTGGGCGATGACCAATTCCGTTTCGTAGTAGTCCCAACCAGCCCAAGGGTCGTCGAATTCGATAACTAGCGAGTCGGGTTCCCACACTACGAGCCGGACTCCATTGCGACCGGAAATCGTCCTGACCTCAACCGGACGCTCACCGGGATCTGCGCGCGCTTCACCGATTCGAACCGAACTCGAAAGGCAATTGCAATCGCGATTTGATCGATCCGGTACATCTGGCCACGACGGCAGCCATTCCTCCCCAGCCACAACGGTAGGAACTTCCGAGTAATCTGTCTCCGCTGTTTCTACTACTCTGAAACGGCCAGGAGCGTCACCGTCGATGTGGTGCCAAAAGACGCGTCCGTCAGCGAACACTAGCCGACTGTTTCCGTCAACAAGTGCACCAACTCGGACTACTCGTGACGAGGTGCCGTGCGTCGCGTCACCCCACACATGTACGGGAAGAGCGGTCGTTCCCCGAAAGGCATGACGGTTCTCGGACCAATCGACGACGATTGAATCTGTCTGCGGATGCCAATAAAAAAAGGAGTAGGTAATGTGAACGCCAATAGGAGCATAGACATCCAAGTCGGCAACAAATAGGTTGCCTCGTTCCTTTCTGAGCGCGGTCGGCTGATTCAAGCCCGGCCAGTAGCCTATCACGCCAAACCGAGGTGGCTGTGGGAAGGCCAGATCGTTGAGGACGTGCTCAGCATCCAGCCTGAATGTGAGGCTGCCCTGAACGCCACCGTAATTCGTGAAGCCGGCTGGGTTGTCTCTTAAGGCACCGTTGAGCGCGTACATCGCCAGATGCCACCAGGGCTCCATCCGCGGATGGTCGCTGGTCTCCCAAACTTGGTCTACTAATTCAAGCGCGGCATCCGGATCACCGAGATGAGCCTCGTCGATTGCCAACTGGAGCGTGGTTGCGTTCAGATCAGCAAGATCCACGGTGTCCGACTCTTGCATGAGGGCTATCGCGCGCTGTAGATAGGCCTTCGACGTCGCTATATCACCGTCTCGTCGGTGAACCTCGGCGAGCGTTTTTAACGTCGTAAGTATCTGGGGGTCATGCTGCTCGAGAATGTCTCGCTTGACGCTCAGGACATCGACCATCAAGGAATCCACCTCGGACAGCGCGTCCGCCGGTATGCCCGTCGACTCAAGGTGCGTCAGAACTTCCGCGATCGTTCGCGCATTTTCGCGCTGCTGCGTGAGTTTCGATACGTAGTAGCCACCGAATAGCGACGCACCGACCAGGACGATCAGAACGAAGATCATTAGTGACAGAACGACCTTGTTCCGATATGCCCACCGCCGTACTTCATACCACCGTGATCCTTTTCTCGCAACAACTGGCTTTCGATCAAGATGCCTCTGCACATCGACCCCCATGGCTGCAGCAGACGGGTAACGATGTGCCGGATTTTTGCGAAGGGCGTGGCCGATGATCGCGTCGACGTCGCCCCGCAGCGCGCGCGAGCGCTTTCTATCCGACTCTGTCGCATGTTGAGTCGTAGCGTTTCGACGTATCGCGGCGACGCTGGCGCGTAGGGGCGGTCGCTCACAGATAGCGCGCACGAGGTCGACCTGGTTATCGCTGCCTGAAGAGTACGGAAGTTGCCCAGTTACAACCTCGAAAAGCACAACCCCCAAAGCGTACACGTCGGTCGCCGTAGTAATTCGACCGTTCATCAACTGCTCGGGCGCGGCGTAAGCGGGAGTCAAGACCTTCTCGATCGTCTGTGTTGCATCTCCCGACTCAGGCTCAATGACCTTGGCAATTCCGAAATCCAACAGCTTGACGCGCCTTTCGGCCGTGACCAAAATATTGCTGGGTTTCAAGTCCCGATGCACTATGAGGTGCCGTTGCGCATAATCCACCACTTCACAAACATCGACGAACAACTGAAGTCGTTCTTGGAGGGCAAGATCCTCTCCTGTACAGTAGTTTGTGATTGGAGTGCCATCCACGTATTCCATGACGAAATACGGGTTTCCAGAAGAAGTAACTCCCCCGTCGTACAGACGTGCGATTCCAGGGTGTACGAGGCTGGCAAGAATCTGCTGCTCTCTACTGAAACGCTCCAGAAGTCCGGGGCCGGATGATGTGCGATTGACCAGCTTAATCGCGACCTGACGTCTCGCTTCCCCGACTAGCCACTCAGCAAGTAAGACAACGCCCATACCGCCCCGGCCAATCTGCCGGATAATCCGATAGGGCCCAATGTACTCGCCGGGATGAGGGGTCGGCTCACTATGGGCACGAATTGCCTCACTGACAAAATCCCTCGCAACCGCCGTTGCTGTACTGTCCAGAAAGCCGCCTTCGGTCGCTGCCTTGTGCAGGAGGTCTAGAGCGTACCGTTGAACGGACTTGTCTCCGATCGACTCGGACACGAATCGCGCCCGCTGCTGCTCTGGAAGGCCCATCGCTTCCGTCACAACGCTGCGGATCAAGGTCCACTGCTCGCTGCTAAGTTCTGGCAAGACGCAGCCACACAGAAATGGCTCGTGATAGTGTGATGACCGGCTTGACTAATCCGCACGTCAGGGGCTGCTGCGACTACTTGGCAATCACCGCCGACCGTGACACTAAACCTGCGTTGCTATTCATTGAATAGAAATACACACCGCTGGGAAGTCCCGATGCATCCCAGTTCACCTTGTGTTCGCCGGATGGCAAACTGGTATCCAGAAGCTGTGCCACCTCTCTCCCGAGGACATCATACACATTAATCCGAACTTTGCCTGACAAGGGCAAGGAGAAACTGATTTCCGTGGTCGTAAGGAAGGGGTTGGGGTAGTTCTGGGAAAGCGTGTACGAGCGCGCACCGATCTCGCGCGGCTCGACCGACACGGCTGGATTTACGCTGAGCAGAAACAGACCCTCCGTCTGGCTACTGACCACGACACTGTTACTTAGAAAGGGATATGCCGTCCACGCCCCATCAAAGCCACTTTGATTCCCAAGCGGGTAGGTGTCGAAGTAGGCGATTTCCCTCGGGTCCTCGATGGTTGATATATCCAAAACCCTGAGTCCGGAGCTGTAGTTCGCTTGATAGAGACGATGCCCGCTAACATATAGGTTGTGATCTGTAGACTGCGTCGTGCTTTCGAACACGGTCAGAACTTCCGGGTTGTCCAAGTCCCGAACATCCCAGATATAGGTTCGTGTTCGAGCGCCCTCAAACTCATCCGTTTCGTCACCCTGAATGAAGTAGTGGTGATCCTCAGTCAGCCAACCCTGGTGCACATAGCCCGCAGCCGGGTACGTAGCAAAGGAAATCAGTCTGGGCGCGTTCTTGTCCTCTACGTCGACAACTGTGATGTGCGTTTCGCTCGATGTAAAGCAGATCTCTCTTCCCGTGTAGTCAGAGTCTGGCCCCTGATAGATTACGCACTGAGCGTCATGGACATACCCGACATCGGTCATGCCTATCATCTCCTCCGGGACGAAACAGTTCACAAATGTTGGACGCAGTGGCTCCCGAATGTCGACTATATGGAGACTTGGACAGTTCGGCAGGCCGAACCCTCCAGTCTCTCCGCCCAGATACAAGAAGCCGGTGTCTTCGTTGATGGCAAGGTTGTGCGCGCTGGCAAAGTATGTCGTGTCGGGATCCAGCTCCACTGGGGTATTCGCCACGTTTCGAAGCCTCTTGAGGTCGAATATCATTACCGGAGGGTGAGCGTCCACGGCACCATAAAGGTGGTCGGCGTACACTTTGATATCCTGGGCGTCTCCTCTTACATGGGCCACTAATACCGGATTAGCCGGGTCGGTGACATCTACAATTGGAATCCGGTCCACCGCCGCCACGAGCGCATATTCCTTTCCCGTAACCGAATCTGCCCATCCCCAAACGTCCGTAATGCGATAGGCATTGACGCCAAGCCATTCAAGCGGTAGGTACGACATGAGGTCGACGCCGCTGCACTCGAACAGGCCCACCGCTCCGTCGGTACAAAAGCGCCGTTGTCCGGTTAGCGGCATCTTCAGCTCCAGAACAATCGGAATCGCGTCCGCAATTGCGCCGTGATAGTCGTCGTAAGTGATGCCATCGTTGAAATAGTAGGCATATAGGCGATCGGTCGCCCACACGTTTTCCTCTAGCTCAAACTCATCATATCCAAAGTCACACTCACCTTCGTCATCGGAAAAGGCAACCAGCGCCATTCGAATATCGTCCGACGGATCATTAGCGGAGCCAACCGGCACCTCCCCGATATCCCAGATTTCGATGGGATACATCGTAACCCTGTGCTGCACCGCGGCCTGCCCAAACGCGTGGTATGCGTAGGAGCCCGAACCCTCCTCCGTGAATCTGATCTCGAACGTCCGTGGCTCATGTTGGTCCAGGTTTCCCTCGGAGCGAGTGCTTGAGAACTCGGCGGGCATTGTCCATTTGCCCGAGCTACTGAAGAAGGGATGCTGGACAATCCTCTCACCCTGTGTACATCCGTCTCCATCTGGTCCACCGGGACAAGGATCAACTCCCAGCGGTCCAGCGACCTCTGTAATTGCGCGAACAGTCTCAGCCTGCCCATCATCATCGAAATCGCCAGTAAGCTCGCGTGGCGCGCTATAGATCCGAACGATAGTACCTGCTTCCGGAGCGTTGAGGCCACCCGGCATAGGCACGCCCTGAAAGACCTCACGCTGAATGGGCCTGCTTCCGTGATCGAGGTTTATGAAGTTGCTGGCTAATGGAATAGCCACACAGGAGGTATCTGCAAGCCCCGAGTAAGTCTCAGCCCTGAGTGGCCCTGTGACTGTTGTGCAAAGGAAAGCGACGATGATTCCACACAAGAAGCACCTAGCGACATAGTTCATTTCCCAGCCTCGCAATCTCAAGTTGTGTTACCAGCGGTTTATAGCCAACCTCCTTGCTGTCCGGCTAGCGATAGAGGTTTTTGCGGCGTCACCTCAACGCCACTGGGCCAGCTAGCACCCACCGGGATCGTCGATGTCGTTGCACCAAGCCGGATTCCAGTCTAGAAACAGGGCGGATGGAGCGGAGTGTGACC
>JAHHLP010000278.1 GCA_018679295.1 Rhodothermia bacterium | reverse complement strand
GTCCTGGGCTGTAACGGTTTCGGACGTAGGGTTAGACGGAGTGCCTTCGTAGGTGGTCACCTCCCGGTAGTCGTTCACCCACGCACCACCGACCTCATCCCAAGTCTGCTCCAGATCTTCTGTTTCAAAGCCATTGCTGTCGTAAGTCCACAACCGGCGGCTCGAGTTCTCCCACGCGCTCATGGCGTCGTCATAGGTCTCTCTGACTCGACTTACCGTGTTGCCGGCGCCATCGTACTCGAAGCTAGTCCGCAGACTCGGGCCAAACATCCCGGTGAAGAAATTGAATGATTCGAAGACCTGCTGCACCATGTTGCCGTTCTCGTAAGTCATGGTGGAGCGGTTCCAGAGCATCCACGTTCCGGACCCGTCATCCCATATCTCTGTTGTTCGTGTGAGGGTGTTGCCGTCACCGTCAAACGTTGATGTCACGCGTTGGACGGCTTCATAGCCGCCTTGACCGCCATTCGCGTCCGGATCCCAGCCCTCGGTGAGCGTTTCCTCAGCACGGTTTTGGGAATTCAGAGTGAATGTGGTTCGCCCTTCCGGTGTCCACGCGCCTGCCACGTCGTCCCAACTCTCGATGAGTTGTTCAGTAGCAAAGCCGGCCGAATTCCGCGTCCATGAAATACGGCTTTGATTGCCCCAGTCGTTGGCTGTTGCGTCCCAGTCCTGTGATATCTGTTCGGTGAGCAGAAAGGTATTCGCGATGCTCGAAAACCGGGCGGCGGGTACGACCCAATCCCGACTCTCCGAATCAAAGCGCAGCATGCTCGGCTTCAGGACCTCAAATCGATGTAATGCCGCATCGACGCGCTGAACATGCTGAAGGTATTGAGCTCCTTCCGATGACATCTCGGCTTGCTGGCCAAGCGAATCTTGGCCTAGGAGAAGTAATAGACCGACCGCGAGTGATATGCAGAATCGATTTCTCATGACGAAAAAGGGGTCTCTAGGGAAAGAATAGGCTCGCTTACAGTATTTAAAGCGCAATTGGGCGTCCGATATGGACACCCGTACGATCTCTTTTCGATGATAGCGTTCTGCTTAGACAAAAGAAATGCCGGAGCAGCGCTAGCCGCCCCGGCATTTGGGGTGTAAACATCCTGGGTGTCTGAGCCCTTGCCGTCACAACCCAGTCGCAGTCACGTCATTATGACGCGTCACCGAGAACCGAACAACTCATCGGCGTGGAGTCGGTCCTGCGGAACTGTGCGGCTCCCTCTTTTCGGCTCACGCCTTCAACGCGGCCCGCACCTGCTGCCTCTACGCGGCTTGCAGGTACTCCCTGCTCCGTGTAAAAGGCCTCAACGACCTTGGCCCTGGCGCTAGAGAGTTCGTCCGCTCTTCGCTCGTTCGGGTCCACATAGCCAGTTACGGATACACAAGTATTTGGACATACGTTTAGGATCTCCACGTTCTCCATCAACGCATTGCGCGTGTCGTCCGACAATTCGCTACTGTTGCGATCGAAGAAGGCGGGGTTCAGATCGGTAAGATCGCGGCAGATCTCAGCCTCGTACGGATGTACGTCTACAGTCACGCTGCGGCTGTCGGAGCCCGCAGTGTTTGCAACGGTGAGCCCAACCTCATATTCGCCCGTGTTCGGGAATGTGTGTGAGAAGGTCTTCTCAGACGAAACCGGATCTGCGTCGATACTCCATGAGTAGCCGGTTACTTCTCGCGCATCCTCATCGACCCGCGCTGAAAAGGTGGCGTTGCTTCTGGTATCGACCTTCATCGGATCGTGGTCGATCGAAACGATCGAAGGAGCGCGAATCGGCTCTTCGACCACTACCTCCAGGCTTCGGGAGTCGGAGGCCGTGTCATCTCCCTTTCGATTCGATGCGGTAAATGTAACCTCATACAAGCCGGCTACAGAATAACTGTGCTGCGCGACCAGGGTGTCCGCTCTCGTTCCGTCCCCGAAGTCCCACACGCCGGAAACCGGCTGCGTCGCCTCCGGAGTGACGGACGCAGTGAACGTTCCCTCTTCGTTTGTCAAGAGTGAATCCGGTCCGGAGACTTCAACCACCTGCACCGGCTTGAGTGAGGCACAGCCGGTGGCGATGAATACAAATCCCGCGATGAAAAGAAGTAGGAGGGGCTGCATCCATAGTTTACTACGCACTTTCACGGTCAATACACCTCTGTTTGTTAGCAGATATCAAGGTGGCGCGAAGCGTGATGCAGTTAGGACCGCTGACTCGGGACGAGTCGTCTGCACAGTCAATGGAGGGGCAACGCCATTCTGCACAGATCACATCCTCACACCGACGATAAGTATGCGCAGCGACGTGCGCGGTTTGCAGGAGTCATCATGGACCCTTCGTAAGATGACTCCGACACACCGTGTGAGACAGCGGGCACCGGTCAGACGACTCTACGCGTCAATGTATACTCGGCCTCCAAACAACGTCATTCTCAGTGGGCAATATGTCCGACCTGCAAGCGTTTTGAAACTTTCGTCTTTCGACCAACCACGAGATCGTCATGCCACTACGCTACCACGTTCTGTTCGCCATCCTCACGCTGCTTGTTTGTTTGCCGGCCGCGGCGCAAGAGCGGCGATTTCCCGACTCTCCGACCGGAAATGCGTTATCGGCTCTCATAGGAACGATCGAGTCCGGCACGGACGAGGCTGCCGGTCGGTTTGTCGACGAACACCTCGATTCGCTTTTTGTCGCCAACATGTCGCGAGCGGAAATTGTCGATGTACTAACCGGCGTGCACCATAGACTGCACCCGTTTGAAGTTGCGACCATTTTGAAGACGGGACCATGGTCGGCTGAGTGCGTGCTTGCCGCGCTCGAGTCCGATGAACGGCTTCGGTTCTCGTTCGATCTGGCGGCGGCGCCCCCGCACCGCTTCGTCGGACTGGAAATAGAGCCGGCTGGTGGTATGCAGCTGCCTATCGAGTCGATCAACGAGTTGGACGAGTTCTTGTCGAGTCGAGCCGATGATGGCACGTTTTCCGGGGTCGTTTTGATCGAGCAGAATGGGGAGACGCGATTTGAGGGCGCCTATGGTCTCGCCAGCAAGCGATATGGTGTATCCAATCGGTTGGACACCAAGTTTAACATCGGGTCGCTGAATAAGATGTTCACCAGTGTCGCAATTCTTCAGCTGGCCGAGCAAGGACTTCTTGGGCTCGAAGACCCTATCGGACGTCATCTCGATGGATTCCCTTCGGAGATTGCTGATCGAGTTACAGTCCGTCATCTGCTGAAGCACCGCTCGGGATGGGGGAGCTACTGGGAAGACGACTACTACCGGAGTAACTGGAGCCGGCTGAGGACGGTATCCGACTATCTGGAGTTCATCCGGGATATCCCACTGGATTTTGCTCCGGGCACGAGCGAGCAGTATTCCAACACGGGTTTCGAGGTTCTTGGAGCGATCGTTGAAGCGGTCTCTGGATCTGACTACTACGAGTACGTCCGGGAGCACATCTTCGACCCTGCCGGCATGGTTGACACCGACTCGTATCCTTCAGACCAGATCGTTCCCAACATGGCAACCGGTTACATGGGTGGGCCGGAGGGAAGCTTTGATACTGAGAACACGTTCAGGCATTCGGTTAGGGGTACGCCGGCCGGAGGGGGGTACTCGACTGCAGCCGATCTCCGCGGGTTCTTCGACGCGCTGGAAAGCGGGCGTCTTGTTGGAGAGGAGTACGTTCGACTGATGTTCAGGCGCTTCGACGAGTCGAGTAACGACGGGCCGCTGGATGGGGCTATAGGGCTTGGAGGGGGTGGTCCCGGTATCAATGCTGCCGTAGAGCGTGATTTCGGTAATGACCTTCTTGTGGTCGTGCTTTCCAACTACGACCCACCAACTGCCGAGGAACTTGCTTCACAGCTTGCACGACTTGTGGTCGACCGATGATCTGGAGGCTGATCGATCGACCCTAAACGGGAGGGCCGGGCGTCACTCGCACTCGACGTCGGCCAGCGTGTCGTCCCAGCATGACTGCGCGGACTCGTTATAGTCGGTTGCCACGAGCCACCCGGCGTTGGAACCCTCGTCCCATTGCACAAAGAACGCGTCCTCGGTGTCGCCGTCGAACCACAGGAGTTCGCGCACGTTGTTTGCAAACTCACTGTATTCGAGTGAGTCGGCCGCAACCGCAAGGTTTACCGTATCCTCGACCGCCACGCGAACGATTCGGTCGAGGTCAACGGCGCCATACTCAGCCCTGAATATGAGCGTTCGTACGCCGTCTATCATCGCATACTGGTTCCACTCGCCAACGGCGGCGCTAGTCAGGGTGCGGGCGCGTACGAGTTGAAAATCGGTAAGGGCCGTCGAGCCGACGTTATACGTGACGTTGATGAACCAGTCTACGATGTCGGCACTTGCCGGTGTGGCCGTTAACTCGAAGGTCACCGGCTCTCCTTCGAGGTCCGCTACTCCGTTCCAAACAAAGTCGTCGCCTGTCGCCGTCGGCGTGAGCCGTTCTGAAGCAATCGCTACGGCTTGCGCGAGATCAAGGTGCTCGCGAAATCCTGTAGCCACTGGCTGGAGGCGCTCCACAGCGGCCCCAAAATGATCTCCCGCACCCGGCCGAGCCGACTGAAACAAGTCCGTCCTCACCGAGAAGGCAGCAGCAGGAATAGTTGTGGGGATATCATCACCGCTGTCGCTATCGCAGCCGACGTTAGATGCAACGGCTGCGACAACCAGTACGCAAAGCAGCCGGGACCGTGTTAATCGATTGAGCGGTTTCTGATAAGTCATAAGATGATGACATCGTGAATGGGCCTACTCCTGAACAGCACGAGCAGTATGCTCCGGTGGATGGCGGGCACGCGACAGGTAACTCACGAGTCGGCCTTGCGGTCCGACGAAGTCGGCACACCATCTAGAAAATCAAAATAATATGGTCGCAGGCGAGTGCCGAGGCACAAACCGGTACGGCATATGGCGGGCGCAGTTTTGACTGGTGATCTCGAACTCCGACGGGCAGTGATAGTTATCTTTTGATTCCAATGTTGGGTTGCTAATCGGGACAAAGCCATGCGTACACTCCTTACGACCGCCGTTCTTACAGTCTTGCTCTCTAGCGCTGGTCTGGCACAGGAGGGTCCACCCCTGTCGGATGATCGAATAAATGGTTTCATCGCCTCGATCGTCGCGCTTGAGGAGTGGGGAGAAAACCACGAGGAGGAGGTAGATGCCCTGGAGGACGTGTTCGACGGCGACGCAATGGGCGATATATCGAATCCCTTCGCTGCGGCGACGCGCATGATTGAGGCCCAGTCGTGGTCAGGGGAGGTTGTGGACATTGTTCAGGATCATGGTTTCAGCGGCCTTGAAGACTGGGCACGAACAGGAAATCGCATATTCATGGCGTTCATGGCTGTCCAGATGGACGTCAACAAGGTGGACATGGAGGCCGGTCTCGCAGAGGCGCTGAAGCAGATCGAAAACAGCGACATGACCGAGGACCAGAAGGCCCAGACGCGGCAAATGTTAATGGGTGCAAACCAAATGGCCAGCATCTATGCTAACGTACCCCAGGCCGATAAGAAGGCCGTCGCGCCGTTCCTCGAGAAGCTCGAGAATATGGGCAACTCTGCCGCAGGATCCTACGATCAGTGATGGCAGCGGTCAGCCGGTCTCGGCGTTCAAAAAACCCGATGGGATCGCCTGCCAGGCAGTTGGCCAATTCACAACGGTTGCGACGTGGGCGGGCAAACGCCGCTTCGCCCACCTGTCCACGGCTCCTAGTCAGTGAAGAGGCTGGCCTGCGTCTCTTCGATGACGCCGGTAGCCTCTAACAGCAAAAGGCGCCGCTTGCGCCACAACCCGCCCGCGTAACCGGTCAGGCTACCATCACGCCCGATCACGCGATGACATGGCACGAGGATGGCAACTGGGTTGAGTGCGTTGGCCCGCGCAACAGCCCGCACCGACTTCGGGTCACCCAACTGCTGCGCGATTAGCCCATAGCTTGTGGTACTGCCAAAAGGAATCTCTTGGAGGCGATCCCAGACGCGGAGTTGGAAGTCGCTCCCCCGCAGATCCAGAGGTACCGAAAACGATTTTAGGTCACCCGCGAAGTAGCTTTCGAGTTCAGAACTCAGTGTTTCTTCCATCTGAAGCGCACCGTTGTCCGTAGACCCGGATGGCAGGGGGACGGTGGTGGTACTGCCATCGCGAAAGCTGAGCTGCGCGAGTCCGCGGTCCGTAAATACCGCCTCCATGAAGCCAAGTGGCGATGACATAACAGCCCGCCGCGCGTCCGTAACAGCGATGTTGGTCATGTTGTTTGTTCCGATTGATTAACGCAGCGTCTGCCGGACTTGGTTCGTGTCATTGCGCCTTCGCCGAGCACCTTCACCGGCAATAGCAGTTTCCGCAATTTAATGACAACTTTGTCCCTCAACACTCCTACTCGCCAGCTTGCTTATTCTCGCCGAAGCGAAGGCGCATGACGCAGTACAAATCTCTATGTAACAATAGTTTAAGGACTTTAGCCTGGACTGCCTGTTTTCAAGTAGGAGATCAAACCCGTAATATGGAGACGCACTTTCTGCGGTTGGACCGCGTTCCGGTCCGCCGCCAATCAACTAACGGAGGGTCAACTGTAATGCTTCAACGCGTATTTACGCTGTCGTTTCTTTCATTCTGTTTATGTGTAGGAACGACTAGCGCGCAGGACGAGGAGGAAGCCGCCGATCCAGGCGCACTCATCATCTCCTACTTCAAGTGCGACTTCAACGATCTGGGAGCGATCTCTGCCGAGACCGACTCGCTTGACATTCCCATCTTTCGCGAATTGGTGGACGAGGGCATGCTGTGGGGATACGGCATGATGGGTCACGACTGGGCTGGATACGAAAACGTCATCTTTTGGTACTCCGGGGAGTCCAAGGAAAAGATCTTTGCTGCTCAGGAGGAATGGACGAAACGACTGGAACAGCGACATCCCGACCACGAACGGATTGCGTGTCACGGTCACCGTGACGGGATCTACACGTTGGGTCCGAATACCGGTCCAACCTCACGCAAGCCGGGTACGACGGCGGTGTCGTTCTTTAAGTGCCCGACAGACAAGCTGGGCGACATCAATGATGCGACTGAGAAGATGGCGCTGCCGATCTGGGAAGAGATGGTCGAAGCCGGCGATTATGATGGCGTAGGAATCGCCATTCATGACTGGGCCGGATACGAGAATGTACTGATGTGGAGGCACGCCAAGGACAAGTCGTCGCTGTTTGCTGCCGTCGACAAATATGGCGAGATGTTCCAGGAGAAGTACCCGGACCTCGAGCCTGGCACAGGTCCGATGCAGGGATGTAACACGCATCGCGATCAGATCTACTGGTGGGGGACGAGCACCGCCCGCTACGAGGACGCCGACGACGACATGTAGTCGAACCGCCGGACTCAAGACACTCAAGAGGGAGTTCTCACGCAAAGGTGAGAGCTCCCTTCTTGTTTTCGGAAACCTGTTAGATCGCGGCCGGGTCGATATTCGAAGTAGAAACGGTTTGGTCGGCAGCTATCGGGACGCGATGGGTGGATCGACGGATGCCAGGAATGTGCCGGGACTCTCTTGGCCCAGCCTCGATATTGCGTTGACCACTATCCGACTGGGTCGTGTGCCGTCATCAAACGAAACCGTCTGTACCCATCCGGGAAGGATCCGCGTCTGCCAGCCTACGTCCGTGAGTGCGCGAACCGTCCAAAGCCATGGCACTTCGTCCGGAAGCCGCATGGAAAGGACAACCGCACCTCTCAGTGTGTCGGTCTGTACGATGGGAGCCGCGGGTGCCGCCCCACCAAGCCAGTCGGTCATGGGTACCAGCGCCGGGGCTCGATAGGGTCCGTTGGCCAGGGGGATACTTACCTCTGCCGTGTCGCGGAGTAGCCACTTCATGCTGAAATGAACGTTGCCGGTTGCCTCGGGCCGCTGGCGCGTCAACGCAACCTGGCGAACAATCTCATCTGCGGGCCATCGACCCGTGAAATTCCCCGGCCAGATGTGGCGGTCACGCACATTCTGCTCAAGCCACCAATCGAGCAAGACCGGATAGCTCTGTTCGGGGGGGTCGATGCGCCAGTACAGCTGTGGCGTCATGTAATCGACCCAGCCCTCGCGCAGCCACTTCCTCGCGTCGGCGTAGATCTTGTCGTACGCATCGTAGCCCATGATCTGGGGTGGGTTGCCCGGCCGCCAAATCCCGAAGGGGCTAATGCCGAAACGAACCCACGGCTTGACGCGATGGATGCCCGTGTACAGTCGCTGGATGAATGTGTTGATGTTGGACCGGCGCCAGTCGTTCCGGCTTCCGGTGAAGCCTCGCTCCTGAGCCATGGCCCAGGTCGTGTCATCCGGAAACGGGATAATGCGGTCCTCGTCGTCCTTCAGCTCGTACGGGTAGAAGTAGTCGTCAACATGGACGCCGTCGACGTCGTATCGATTCACAACGTCGAGCATCACGTCGAGCGAGTACTGCCGCGCACGCGGATCTCCGGGGTCCAGCCATAGTTGCTGGCCGTACTCACGCACGAGATACGGTTGTTGAATGCTGACGTGCAGTGAGTCGGCAGGTCCCTTGCCGGTCCGATGTCTGGCGCGGAACGGGTTGAACCAGGCGTGCAGCTCGAGTCCGCGTCGGTGCGCCTCCTCGACAGCGAAGGTCAGCGGGTCGTAGTACGGTTCCGGCGCCTTGCCCATCTCGCCGGTCAGATACTCAGACCAGGGCTCGAAGGGTGAGTCGTACATCGCGTCCGCAGCTGGACGCACCTGCAAAACAATGGCGTTAAGTCCAACGACGACGGCGCGATCCAGCAGCCGCCGCAGTTCGGTCTTCTGCTGAGAAACCGTCAATCCGGGTGTCGACGGCCAGTCAATGTTCGCGACCGTGGCGATCCAGGCGGCCCGAAACTCTCTTTGAATCTCCCGAAGCGGCGGCTCCGGCTGAGTTTCGAGCATCACAGGCGCTGACGACGAACAGGCGGCGAGCAGAGCAACAATTACAGCCACCCCGGCAAGTTTCAGGTTACCGGGTCGCGTAGCAG
>JAHHLP010000304.1 GCA_018679295.1 Rhodothermia bacterium | reverse complement strand
AAAGTATGCCGCTCCTGTCCGGTTACGACCTTGCGGGCACGAGCAGCCCAGCGCGATCGGTCGGCGGGGATTTCTTTGACTTCGTGCCGATCGACGGAAATCATCTTTGCTTCTGGGTGGGAGACGTGGCTGGAAAGGGACTTCCGGCCGCACTGACGATGGCAACGATTCAGGCTACGCTTCGTGGAGATACAGCCGCAACCCACGACGTTTCCCGTATCCTGCACCGAGCCAATCGCTACCTCTGCAGCAACACTACCCGAAGCACTTTTGTGACACTGTTTCTTGGGATACTCGACGCCGCGACTCACGAGGTTAGCTTCGGCAATGCTGGCCACAACCGGCCGCTCCTACTCAGCAGCGGCGAGGAACCGGAAACGCTGGAGTACGGCGACCTGGTTTTGGGTTTTGCCGAAGACATCGAGTACTCGGTGAAGAAAGTCCAATTGCGTCCCGGCGACGTTCTTGTTGTCTACTCGGACGGCATCAACGAGGCGATGAACGTGAGTCGGGAGCAATTCGGCGAACACCGGCTCATCGAGATTTTGTCGGCGATTCGTACCGAGAGCGCCTCGAACATGGTCAACGCAGTCGTCGAACAGGTCCAGAAGCATGCGGGCAGCGCGCCCCAGGCAGACGATCTCACGATAGCCGTCATAAAACGCTTGGGCAACAACTAGCTCTCGAGATATAGTTGACTATGTGAGCAACAGCTTGTACCGTTTCCGGTAGGGGCAGGCAGATCCGGCAAAGAGGAAGATATCATGTTCATGCGATTCGTAAGACTGTCGGTCAAACCGGACCAGATCGACGAGTTCGCCGATTTCTACGAAGACATAGTGGCTCCTGCACTTCACTCGGTGGACGGTTGTCTCTTTGCCACGCTGATCAGAGATGAGCGCTCAGCTCGGGATTGCATCTCGCTGACACTGTGGACCAGCGCAGATCACGCCAGAGAGTATGAGCAGAGCGGACAGTACGCAGAGCTTCTTGCCAAGAATCGCCCATTCCTGATCGAATCCTCGGAATGGCGTGTCCAGCTGACCGACGACCTCACCCTTGAATACGGACCGGTACAGAGCCAGCCGGAGGTGGATACGTTCGAAGTGATTTCATCCACTACGGAAGAGGCCCCGTCCGAAGAGGATCTGTCCCACATGTATCTGCGAATCACAAGCGCGAACGTCCAACAGGGCAAGGTGAAACTCTTCGACGAGCTTTACCGTGGTTCAATCATCCCCGCCCTCAAGTCGGTCGATGGATTCCAACACGCATTTCTCGTTGCGAGTACCGAGAATCCCAACGAACTCCTCTCGGTAACGGTCTGGGAAAGCAAAGAAAAGGCCGACGCCTACGAGCGTAGCGGCAGATTTGCCTATCTCGTAGATCAGGTCAAGCCCATGCTGTCTTCGCTGTTCCAGTGGAAAGTTGCGCTTGATCCGAGTAAGAAAGAGAACGTGGTTACCAGTGACGACCTGAAGGTCGAGGGCTTCCGTGTTCTAACGGGCGAGTAACCCAAATTCTCTACCCCTCTCCGCACCCTGTTTTTGGCGTCATCACACCCTATTTTAGACGCCACCACACCCTTTTTCCTGGCTGCCGGAACAACCCCGCCGCAGCCACTGCTCTTCATAAATTTTCCCGAGCCGATTGACGACCATTTTCTAGCAGAATCGGGTCAATTTCCTTACTTTTAGTTAGTTCGACGGCAGCCGTTCGCAGATCCCGAAATCCGCTATTTGAGACCCTTTCTGCGTCCTCGCGGCACTGCCTGGTAACGACCCCATCGATCCCAATTTCCCGAGGTCAGCCAGCCCATGGAACCCGAAGATATTCGGATAATCCCGATCAACATCGAGGAGGAGATGAAGTCCTCCTACATCGACTATTCGATGTCCGTCATTGTTGGTCGCGCCCTACCGGATGTCCGTGACGGATTGAAGCCGGTTCACCGTCGCGTCTTGTATGGAATGAGCGAGCTGGGTCTGACCGCGGGCAGCTCCTACAAGAAGAGCGCGAGGATCGTCGGTGAGGTCCTCGGCAAGTATCATCCGCACGGAGACACTGCCGTTTACGACACGATGGTTCGAATGGCGCAGGAGTTCTTGATGCGCTATCCCCTGGTCGACGGTCAGGGCAACTTCGGCTCTGTCGACGGCGACTCGGCGGCGGCGATGCGGTACACAGAGG
>JAHHLP010000194.1 GCA_018679295.1 Rhodothermia bacterium | reverse complement strand
TGCTAGAGGTGGAAGACGTCAACTTCCACCACGACAGCGCGGTACTACTCCCGGACTACGGGACGTCTGCTGCGCAGGAAGGCGTCTCGCCGGAGCAACGGCGCGTGACCGGTCTCGCCGTGCTGTACGCATGCTATCGTCACGTGCGGGAAAATCCGTTGCAGACGGCGCTGGTTGTAGGACATACAGATCGTAGCGGCTCTCGGGCATACAATCAGCAACTCTCGGAGCTTCGAGCAGACAATGTACTTTTCGCCTTGAAGGGTGACCGAGAGGCATGGGTGCGTGTCGCTCGGCAAAAGAGCAAGGTCGAGGATTACCAGCAAATCTTGCTGTGGCTGACGCACCATGCCGGGTGGGACTGTGACCCCGGTGGAAAAACCAACGTCCACGATGCAGAGACGCGTCAGGCCGTAATTCGCTTTCAGGAACAGTATAATGACCGATTCAATGCCTCCATATCGGAGGACGGAGTCGTCGGCAGCGAGACGTGGGGCGCTTTCTTCGACGTCTACATGCACGAGCTGAAGTACGCTTTGGGCACTGACGACGCGGGCCTGGCGCAGGCACAGAGTTCTTTGCGGTTCATGGATTGCGAGGCGATCGGTTGCGGCGAGGACTTTCCTATTACCGCGGATCGAAGAGAGAACTACAAGAATCCGATCGACCGCCGCGTCGAAATTCTGTTCTTCGATGACGGCGAGGAGCCCGTCGTCAATTGTCGTGCACCCCGAGGGGCATGTGTGGAGCTCTACGAAAAGAAGATGTACTGCGTGACGCCGGTTCCAGTGGATCCACTTCCTCTTCCGAGTGGCGAGGCGGTACACGTACTCATTCAGTGTTTGTTCAAAGATCCTGAGCAGGAGGAACGAACGTTCCCTGAGGCGTGCCCGGTCGTCGTCGAGTACTCCGACGGAACCAGCGACACACGGCAGCTCAACGAGGATGGCGTGTTGGATTGCTTTGTTCTCAGAGAGAAGCAGTCATTCACGATACGTTTGCAGTTCAACGAGAGAACGTACCTGTCAAGTCCCAGGCCGAATCTTCTGAGGCCGGAAGAACTGATTACCCACGACGAGTTGTCGAGACGTTACGACGACGGAGATCGGCTCTTCATGCTGCCGCTGGACTTCCGTCTAGCCGATGCCGACTGGCAGGTTACAGGGGGGTCGACCTACGACGAAACAGACGGTCACTTCAAACAGCTATCCGATCTGAGTCTCACCAACATCGGCTCGGAAGCGACGCCGGTCCACGTGCTGCTCGACCCTCACTGGCTTTTCGTCCGATTCGAGTTCTTCGATCGTGTTTTCGGACACGACCACCACGGACATGCACGAGTCGCGACGCCGCCACTCCTATTGGAGGGATATCGCCAGCCACCGTCCTCCGGTGCTTTGCCCGAGCCAGACGAAGTAAGTACATGGATTATCTCCGCCGATGACGACGCAAAGGCATGCCAGGCAATTCCGTGGGTCCTTCAAAACGCGGGTTCGAAGCCGGACAATCAGGTGCTGATTCGGTTCCGCACGTCGGCAGGGACATTCATTGTCTCCGATGACGCGGCCACGCGCCGGATCGAGGTGGTCTCAGACGTGAATCGACTGAAGCCGGGTCCGAACCGCCTGAAACTCTATGACCTTCCCGAGGTGTGGAAGTCGTTGCATTACAGCGCACGTCCGGCCGGCGGCGACGGCAAGGCATTTGAAACGTTGACGGCAGCTGAGATCGATGATGCCACCACGCCGGAGAAGCCCATTGTCTTCTCTCTGGACGACATGGTGATTACCGACGAGGACCTCAACCCGGTGGCGTGGGTCGCGAGCGACCGTTGTGCTGTCTTCTCGCACAAATTTGGTAAGGACGGCCATTTTAACCTTACGAATTCGGGCCTTTTCGAGCCTGACACTGGCAACAAACAGTCTTATCTCACCAAGGAGCCGAGCTCGGAGAAGAATCGCAACTACGTGGTCGAATACCCGAACTGGACAAGACTGATCGCCGCGCAGGGGAATCTGTTTGACGCTTTTGATCAACGTACTCCCGATAGAGAGAACCGCGTTGTTGGAGCGCGAGCAGCCGTTCGCTGGCTGGACGCAGCCGCCCTTTCCTCACCCGGCAATGTGCTTGCCCCACGGCCGGGCCCGACATCAAAGGAGCACTTCGTTATCCAGCCGTACGTTGAGCAACAGTACATTCTGAAGACGAGGTCTCTTAGTACGGGGTCATATGATTTCGAGAACAGCCCTAACATACCGAGCGGAAACCGCAGCCGGGCGCATAAGATTGGACGATTTGATATGGTGCTGCTTCGCTGTTGTGACACTGACGGGACCAGCGAGAAAGCGGCAGTACTGAAGTATTTCAAATTCAACTTTGACTTCTCTGGCGCACCCTCATCTTTGAGTGGAAACGCTGCACAAAAGCAGTACGTGGAGGATGCGGTTGCCAACGTTCCCAAGCGCTGGAACGGACCTGACGGCAGCTTTAACCCGGGTCCACCCGTCATCAAGAAGAAAGGCTCTGGAGACGGTCTGGAAGTGAACGTGCTTTGGTTCTGCCAGGCAACGGCCAACAGTCAGGCCCACTACAAGATCGATGTGGTCTCGGACAACGGCCGTTCGTTCATGGCGAGCCGTGACGGAACAGGTGAGCTTCGAGAAAGTGCGCACAAGATTGAGACCACGAGCAGTGGACAAACAAAACTTGTCGTTGCCCACGAGTGTGGTCATGGTGGAAGTCTGCCGGATGAATACTCCGAAACCGGAACAAAGTGCTCATACTTTCGCCCACCGCTTCGCAGTAACGACGTTCCAAGTGACTTCTTCCGGCTGGACACTACCGGGATGATGAGTGTCAACCGAGATATCCGCGGCAGGTACTCGTGGCACGTGGCGGAATGGTTGCGCAAGCTTATAGGACAGAGCTTCGAGATAAGCCATGACGGCCACGATTTCGAGGTGCCGTTACATCCAAACAACAGCCTGGGCAGTGCGAGTCCGCTGAGGACGTTCGTGTACTGGCCGCTGAGGTCAGAGATCAACACCCGCGCAACCGGCATGAATGCGCAAGCAAGGGTGGACGTTCTCTTCTACGCTCTGGGTGCCGAGAAATTTAGCGAGCAGCTAATCAAGCCGAGTACGTCCTTCGACGGCATCGTCGTGATCGAGTTGATGATGAAGGTGGACTTTCCGACAAAGTCGTCGTTTACCCCCGACGGTACGTTTGGGCGAGTGCGGAGCGAATTGAGCGCACTGAACCGGCGGCTACTCCGTCGCTTCAATAGACGCTGGCGAATAACCAACGGCACCGTTAACGGGCACACGTTTGCGAACAGTCTAGTCCATTTTTCATTCCGGTACGTCGTGACTACATTTACGAACGAATCGAACACACGCAATCAGAGGTACCTGGGAAGGAATGGGGGGTCGGTTTCGGGGTACAACTCGCTGGCGACAAGCTTGGAGAACAATCATGATGTTCATCTCGAAGTTGACGTTGTTGACACGCCGACGTCGGAATCGTCCGGCCTTTCCGGGAAGACCTTGACACTCCGGTCAGACAACTACGGTCAGTTTGATAGATTCGTAGCCCGGTTCCTGGGAATGTCGACCGCTGCTCCGCCGAGTGGGGGTAGATTTCCTGCCGACGCCGAGGTGCTTCCGCTGGTGGGGAAAGTAATGACAGCCAATGCTGCGAATATTCAATCGTTTTAGGAATGGTGGTGTCGTTCTGCTCATCATCCTATTCGGGTCGAGCGTCGCTTGCGAGGTCTGGCGCGGAAATGAGGATGGATCTATGAACCCAATTGACCCATCGTCGGCGGGGGAGTCGACCGTTGCCGCGCGGCCAATTCATGACGCCCTGCCGACGCCGATTGCTGCAGCAGAAGTGGGCGCGGAAGGTGGCGGCGCTGTTCGTCCACATGTGAATGATCGACTGAATTCCCGTGTCGGTCTGTCGCTGCCTGACGGCGATTGGGTGGTCCAATGGACAACGGACCTCGCAAGAGGGCTCCGTGCCGACTTTGTCTTGCACGTGACCGGCAGAACCGTCGTCAAAGGAACCCAGTTGTGGCAGCTGTTCGACCCGGACGGTGCGTCACTGGTCGTGGAGACGATGGCGGAGAATGACATTGTGCTCGATCCGGAGCACAGACTGCTATATAGTTCGGATATCGACGGCGCGCTGAACGCTTACTCATTGCAAGATGGGAGCCTTGCGTTCACTCTGGATCTGCTGTTCGGTTCGGAGTTCGACCGCGTATATACGGCCCGTCGGGCTCAGCGCGTCTTGGTAGCATCCGTGGAGCTGCCTGTGGACCTGCACGAGCCCGACCCGCCAAAGCACGCGCTCGTCGAAGTCCACGACCTCGGTGAGGTCGTACGCACAGACGATCTGGACATCGTGGCATCGTCACGCTTGGTAGGCAGCACGAGCTGGAACGAGGACCTCCTCTATGCGGCAATGAACGATGACATCCTCGTTGCGGCTACGCGGGGACGTATTGAACAGCGAAGCCTGGACCTTTCCCTTCTGGGTGCACTTGAAGCGAAGTTTACTCCTGCCGCCCTAAGCCTGGACGAGGCAGGTCGTGTCCATATGATCGTGGACGTGGAAGGCGAGGACGGACAACGTCGCCGTGCCCTCTGGGTAGTCACGCCAGCCGGTGAGAAGGCGGTCGACGTCGAACTGAAGACATTCGCGGAGGCATCATCGGCTCCTCCGGTGATCGGGTACAACCACAACATCTTCTTGGCTGATGACCGCACCATCCGCGCCTTCAGTGCGGAGGGTGGTGAATTGTGGAGTCAGCAGGCCGGCGGACCTGTCGCCGGTCTTGCGGTCACTGCAGACGATCAGCTACTTGTCACGGCGGGGCAGTTGCTGTCAAGTTATCAGACGGACGGCGAGCGCAGGGTACTTTTTGTTCTCGACGACGGCCGGTGGACGACCCCTCCGGTCTTGACGGATCGCGGCCGAATACTAGCCGCCACGGAGAAGCAGCTCGTTTGCCTAACGACCCAAAGGTGATCGAGGACAATGAGCGAACATCAGGCGTCCACGGACCAAACGGAAGAAATCAAACTGTCGTCTACCATCGAGCAGGTGATGTGGACACGCACGCTGGCGTCACCAGGTGCCGAGGTGGGTCTCCGGATCTTCACGCACAACGTTGGCAATGGGGCCAACATGGAAATCAAGTTGTCTGATAATACCGGTGCATCCCACGGTACCTACCAGAACAAGATCCATGGCGGTCGCTTTAGCGTCGATGTTCTTGTACCGGACGACGCGGACGGTGCTTTCTTCGCAACTGTGAAGCTCGCCGATCATGGACTCGAGAAGAAGTCGGATCCACTGATGCTGCTGCCCGGCATCGAAGTCTCCAATGCGAAATGGAGCCAATCCGAGGCGAGTAGAGGCGATATAGTGCAGTTGACAGCTGACATCCGCAACGCGCCCGATTTTTCCGACGCTGAAATAACCGTTTTCGAACTGGATCCTGACGGGGCGCACGAGGTGATCACAAAGCTGTCGGCAATGACAGATGGAGGCCGTGTGGAGGTCGCGTGGGAGTTCGACTTTCCCGGCGACGTCAAGGACATTCCGAGTCACGCGGAAGCCGACGATGGGTACAAGCCGCCTCAGTTCTTCTTCCGCGTTGACGTCTTCGCGAAAACGGCGGACTCAGACCTCTTGACGTTCAAGGACTTCGTGGAAGTTCGGCTGAGAGACGATGACGGCGCTCCAATTCCGGACGCCGAGTATGTGCTGCATCTTCCGGACGGTAGCCAGCGCACCGGCACGTTAGACGCCGAAGGGACTGCACGCGAGGAGGACGTTCCGCCGGGCGTATGTGTGGTCGTTTTTCCGGAGGCGTCGGGCGGGTCCGGCAGCGCGTGATGCTACCAGGCTGACATAAACATGCCTCTACATCCGGTCAACATCAACCAGGAGGAAACTACGGTCGGTGAGTTCCTGACATCAAAAGGTGTAACCGGGCTTCCGGCGCTGCTGGCCTGCGGAGGTGTTGTACATTTCACGCGCGGTGGAGAAAGAAATGACGTTTCGGACGAAGGGCACACCATTACCCGGGGGGACTTCGTTTTCGTCGCGGATCAGTGTCCGACGGGTCAGGGACAAACAGTCAATGTCACGGTTGCTCCGACGGACTTCGCATTCGTTGTTCCTGGCGACGGGTTCGGGGTGAACGCCCGCAACTACTTGAACCGGCGCCCTACGACACGCGTGATCACGGGTGTGAATTCGCTTGACGCCATCCTGAACGTGATTGAATCCGGAGCACAAATCAGCGTGCCGATCGACGACATCTTCATCGTTTCTCACGCTAATGTCGGAGGTTTTCTGTTCTTCAAGTTGAACAATGCTGATCCTGACAATCAGATCAACTTTGCCGAGTTAGATCAGTATGCTAGCCAGGCCACGCGGCCTCAGATCACGTCGCGGATAATGCGTGACACGGCCAACCTGCACATCCGCGGGTGCAACATCGGTCAGGCCCAACCATTCCTTGACAAGCTCAAGGAAATCTTCGGTGGCAACGTGACCGTAACGGCCCCCAAGTTTTTCGACTTCTTCGGGTTCTTTCAGCGGGGCTCTACGATTACTCGGTTCGAGTGCTTCCTCTACCTCTTCAATATCCTCAGTCCTACGGCGATCGGGAGTCGCCCCCAGCTTGTCGACCGATTCAGGCAGGCCTCATTCGAGGATTTCGACGGGAACGCCATGCCCGACCAATGGAACACGTGGGTGCCGCGGAATATTAATGCGAACAGCGAGACTGTACATCCTTGCACGAGTCCGATCGACCCGGCAATGACGATAGAGCGGGAATACCGCCATCGACATCGCAATCCTCTCTTCAGGTATCGGGTGACGATGGACGCGGAGCCGCCGGCAGCACAGCGGGTCGACATACTCAGGAGTGTGCTTGCGCAGGATCCGCTGATGCAGACTAGCCATGCCTTTCCGCAGTATAAGTGGTTCGGGTATCAAAGCCTGAACGACTTTGTCGACGGCCTTAGCTGGAACTGTGTTTGGAACGCCGCGGCCGGAGAGATGCGTTGCGCAGGCTCCCGGCACGAGTACGAGCTAAGGATCCCCGTGACCGACGCTAGCAACAACCTTCTGGTCAATGCACTGCCCAATGCGGGGTCACGGCAGTTCCAGCGCCAGGATCTTCTCGAGACCGACAGCCGCTTTTTCGGATCGGCCTGATCGAAGACCCCTTTACAAAGTCGCCCAATCTGCGTATAACAAGGCATAAGCTGAATCACTAGATCATGTCGCCGGAAGTCCCCGAATACTACCGCCATCTCGTTGAGAAGAAGCCAGGGCAGGAGGCCCCTGCCAAACCCGGAACGTCTCAGCGGGCAAAGCCGGGCCCAGGAGACGTTCCGGCCAAGGCTGCCGGCGCCCCCTACGTCGCAGACTCTTTCACGCTGCCCCTCCCCGAAGGGTGGACCGACCGGACAATCTTTACGCTCACTGGTCCTGTCACCGATGGCGTCCAACATAATATCACTGTGAATATCGATCGCGAAGTCGTGGCGGATACGCTTCCGGATTTCGCCGCGCTCCAGATTCAGTCGCTCGAGAATCAGCTCCGCGGAATCCGCCTGCTAAAGGAGGAGAAGGTCTTGCTCGCAAATGGTACGCCGGCTTACCGGGCCATCTTCGTATGGTATCCTGTGGAAGACGTCCGGCTCTACCAGGAGCAGCTCTACGTGCTCGAAGGCGGTCTCGGCTACACGCTGACCGCCTCGTTCACCAAGAAAACGCGAAAGACAATCGGTCCGGCAATCGAGCGAATCATGCTGTCCTTCGAACCGAAACGACCCGCCGGATGACACAGCCGCCGACGGCGATTCCTTTAGGCCGGCAGCCCTGGAAAGGAGAATCACAATCAATAAATAGCCGCCCATCTCAATCATTACTTCGGCGAGACACGGAGTGGGCGCGGCCTGAAGGGCAGAAAAATGGCGAGTGAATCAGGCAACGAATCGGGTCGAAAGGTCGGAATCGGCATTTCATCCGACCCGGATGCAACACGAATCTCGAAACCGTCCGAAAGCGGAGCCGATCGAAGAATCGAATTGCCCTTTCGGCTTCTTCTTGTCAGCGATCTGACTCCTCAGGGGCGAGTCGACGGGTGGGATGGGCCATCGCGACTCCGGCGAGTCGATCGAAACACGTTCGCGGATTTTCTGAGCGCGAGCCAGGTCACCCTTTCACTCGACGTGGCCAACAAAATCCACGAAAACCCTAAGCTTCTCGAGGTCAACCTGGTCTTTCCGAACCTGAAGGCCTTCGACCCACTGAACGTGGCCGAGCAGGTGGCTCCCCTCAACCAACTACTCCGAATTCGTGTGCTGGTCAACGACGTTCTTGCGAAACGGATTGACGCCGCGTCGTTTCAGTCCGGTCTGGCGGCGGAGGGTATCGACGAGAGTTGGGCGGCACGACTCCACGGCACACTGCTGAAGAAGCCGGCGGACCGTAAACCTACCGACTCGGCCGACCCGGTCGACCGCATTCTCGGTATGGTCGCGCTCGACGAGGCCGAGGCACGCACCGATCAGAAGCCTTCGCGTCCCCCCGATGAGAGTCCACTCGGCAAACTGATTCGAGCGATCTCCGGAGAGGAAGAAAACGGAGTAGAGATCGTCCAATCTGCAGCGGAGGAGGTTCTGGCCGACCTGGACACGGTAATCAATCGCCAGCTCAGGGTGATCCTCGAACATCCCGCCCTCCGTGCGCTCGAGTCGGCATGGCGCGGATTGAAATTTCTGGTCGATCGCATCAATTTCCGGCGTGGTTCAGTACTCGACGTTCTCGCGGCGTCAAAGTACGACCTCCCGGCTGCGCTACATCACCAGGTTCTTGTCCCTGAACACGCAGCCTCGTCTGCGGAACCGCTGTCGGTCATTGTTCTCGACTTCGATTTTAGTCAGCGCCCCGACGATATCTCCCTGATGGAGGATGCGGCAAGCACGGGCGAAAGTCTCCAGGTACCGGTTCTGGCCGGTGCTTCGCCGAACCTTTGTGGCGCCGATTCACCCGCGAGTTTGGCGCGAATCCCTGGTCTTCGCCAGCACCAGGCCGGCCCCGAGTTCATTGGCTGGAATGCATTTCGCGAACAGTCACGCTCCAAATCGCTCGCATTGGTGCTGCCTCCCTTTGTTCTACGAGAACGATTCCGCGCGTCCCTGGAAGAGGGAGATGCAGGTTTTCTCGAAGGCGAGCCTCTCTGGGGTGGGCCGGCACTCGTGGTCGGTGCCGCGCTCTCATCGAGCTTATCGGTAACGGGCTGGCCTACACGCTTTCTGGATTCATCGTTGGCAAGTCTCGAAGAGATCGAACTGTGGAAAGCGCCCACCGGCAACATCCCGCTGTCTGCCGCCATCAGCGGAGACAAGCAGGCCGAGCTGGAAGAAGCGGGATTCGTCGTTCTCGGATGCCGGCTGAACAGTGATTCCATGTACGTGGCGCGCGCGCCGACGGCCTACAAGCCGAACTTGTCGGGCGAACCGGAAGCAGACAGTGAGGCGAGATCGCATGCGTCGCTCGCAACCCAGGTGTTCCTCTCCAGAATCGCCCAATGTCTCATCGCACTCCGGAATGAGATTCCTTCCGATACGCCGACCGATGCAGTGATATCCGAGCTTGACCGGCGGCTCTCTGCGTTTCTCGCGGCAAAGGGCGAACCACCCGCTCAGGATTGCGTATCGGTTGAGTATGTACCGGAAGCGGGAGGGGAGCACTCGAGGGTATTTGCAGTGCGAATCCGACCGCCCGGCTCGCTCGTACCGCATCCGCTGAGCCTTGTGCTCGGATTCGAGGTGAGTTGATTAGTCTTCGCGAGCGATTGTTGGATTTGGCAAATCGCGGTCGATGAGGCAAGACGAAGGCAGACTCATACCTCCCGGCGACCGTCCGCCGATTACCGTCCGCTACCCTGGGGCAAACGGTAACGAGCGCAAGACGTTCGAACGTCCGTTCCGCATCGGCCGCGACGAGGAGTGCGACGTCCGCATATCCTCCGCTTCAGTTAGCCGTGTCCACGCGGAGGTTGTCTACGAGAACAACTCGTGGTGGCTGATCGACCTGCACAGCAGCAACGGCACGTTCCATTCAGGTGAGCGCATCGACCGCGTCCGAATCAGGTCGGACGAGACACTTTCCTTCTCGAAAACCGGTCCGGAAATCCGTCTCACGATCGGCGACCGAGCGGGAGTGATCCCGCGCGAACCGAGCTCTCGAGGCCGAGCGGCACACGATGACGATGGCCGATCCGGAGGACATGAGCGAACGATGCGGGACGATGCCGGCGGCGTCGAAAACGGTCGTCGTGAGAGCAGTGGCTCGATCGACTCGGGAGGCCAACCTGGAGAGGACCTATCTCTGGAAGAGTACGTCGAGCACTATCTGAGTGCCGACAGTTCGCAGCCCGCCGGTGAACACACGATCATGATTCGGCGGGCTTTTCAGACCGTCCAGAAGAAGCAGCAAAAACACCACTTTGCGACGATTGCTGCGGTCATCGGCGTGGCGCTCGTCATAGCCACTGTATCCGTCGTGTTTATCTACCGGGCGGAAAAACAGCGCGAACGAGCCGAGCAGCAGGCCGTTGCCGTCTTCAATCGGATCAAGGAACTCGATATCAAGATCAAGAAAGCGGCTCTGGCGAGCGGATCCGCCGCGCTGCTGTCGGAGCTTGGAATCGAGGAAGAGTGGCAGAATCTGAATAACGAGTACGACCAGTATGTCACCGAGTTCGGGATACGCCGCCGGCTCAACGAGAAGGAGCGTGCCATCTACACAATGGCGCGTGTCTTCAACGAAACCGAGATCGAGATCCCGCCCGGTTTTGTCAAAGAAGTCAATAAGACCATCAACGATTTCTGGCTAAAGACCGCGAGAGGCAAGTTCGAGAACGGAATCAGACGGGCGGAACAGAGTGGTTACACACCACGAATTGTAAGAACGCTCCATTCTTACGGCCTCCCACCGGAGTTCTTCTATCTCGCCCTGCAAGAAAGCGATTTCAACACCAACGCCGTTGGATGGGAAACGCGGTGGGGCTTCGCAAAAGGGATGTGGCAGTTCATTCCGGCAACAGCTGAGCGTTACGGACTCCGAGTCGGTCCGCTGAAGGACCGCAAAATGCCGGATCCTGCGGACGATCGACACG
>JAHHLP010000517.1 GCA_018679295.1 Rhodothermia bacterium | reverse complement strand
CTAACGAAAGAACAGAAGACCCAGGCCGTCGACGAGCTCAGCGCGATGCTCGACAGCTCCCCGATAGTCTACCTGACGAACTTCTCGGGACTGTCGGTGGCTCAGGCAACGGACCTGCGCAATCGCTTCCGCGATATGGGCGTCCAGTATCGCGTGGTCAAGAACACCCTTCTCAAGATTGCGATGGAGAAGAAGGGAGGATTTGAGAACCTGTACGAACATCTTAACGGGCCGGTCGCAGTTGCGTTTTCGGAAGACCCGTCGGCTCCCGCCAGGGTCATCAAAAAGTTCTTGACCGACGAGAAGTCCGAGCGGCCGGAGCTAAGGGCTGCCTTTATTGAGGGAGCCATTTATCAGGCCGACGCCTTGGAGACTCTGGCTGCCCTGAAGTCAAAAGACGAACTCATAGCCGACATCGTTGGTCTTCTGATGGCGCCGATGACGAACATCGTAGGAGCTCTCCAGGGTGCTGGAAGCAATCTCGTCGGCTCCATCCGCGCGATCGCGGAGAAGGAGGCCTAGTAGGGACCACGCGGCTTGGTAAGGATCACGCAAACGCGTACCGGAAACAGATTCACAAGAACAATCAACCCTTAATCAGCAGCGCAGCCTTGGCTTAGACCGCTGCGGGAGACAAGAAATACAATGGCGACAGATTTAAGCAAGTTGGCCGAACAACTGGTCGGCCTTACGATCAAAGAAGCCAGTGACCTGGCAAACATCCTTGAGGAAGAGCACGGCATCAAGCCGGCAGCGGCGGCAGTGGCAGTGGCCGGTCCCGCTGCGGGTGGTGATGGCGCCGCAGCTGCAGAAGAGAAGACTGAATTCGACGTCGTTCTCAAGGCGATTGGCGGCAACAAGATCGCGGTAATCAAAGAGGTTCGAGGAATCACGGGCCTTGGACTCAAAGAGGCCAAGGAGATGGTAGACGGTGCTCCGAACACCATCAAGGAGGCCGTCTCAAAGGATGAGGCGGATTCGATCAAGGCCAAGCTGGAAGAGGCGGGCGCCGAGGTTGAACTCACGTAATCGTCGCCTCAAATTGACCGGTTGTCTGGAAGCCGACCCCGCCTCGTGCGGGGGTCGGCTTTCGACGCTTGTGAAGGGTAATCCGCTAGAAACTTGTGATCAGTGGTCACGTTAACATTCTGCTATGCCCTCCACTCCGTTTTTTGCTGCTTTTTGGCCGAGAATGCAGCGCCAGCACCCTTACCAATAGCATAGAGTTTCGCATATGCCCAGTAAGAACGGCACGTTCAACCGTGACACTTTCCAGAGTATCTCCACCGTTAAGGACTATCCGGACTTTCTGGATGTGCAGCTTCAGTCTTTTCGCGATTTCGTTCAGGACGATGTCGCACCGGAGGAGCGAGAGGATATCGGGCTCCAGGACGTCTTCAAGGAGCACTTCCCGATTCAGGATAGCCGCGAGCGGTACACGCTGGAGTTCCTCAGCTATTCGCTCGATGCCCCCAAGCATTCGGTAGAGGAGTGTATTGCGCAGGGCCTGTCCTACTCGGTACCGCTGAAGGCGACCCTTCGCCTCTCCCGTAAGGAAGATGAGGACGAGGACGAGGCGGAAGAAGCAGTCCAGCAGGAGGTGTACCTCGGCAATCTGCCCTTCATGACCGAGAGGGGTACTTTCGTCATCAATGGCGCAGAACGCGTTGTTGTATCCCAGTTGCACCGCAGCCCGGGCGTCTTCTTTGGTCAGAAGATCCACCCGAATGGAACGGAGTTGTTCTCCGCTCGCGTCATACCCTTCCGGGGATCGTGGATCGAGTTCTCCACCGACGTTAGCAATGTCATGTGGGCGTATATCGACCGGAAGAAGAAGCTTCCGGTCACATCGCTCTTGCGATCTCTCGGATACTCGACGGATGCGGACATCGTCAACCTGTTTGATCTCGCGGACGAGATCAGCTCCAAAACGAAGCGGTCCTTTAAAGCTGCGATCGGCCGGCAACTCGCATCGAACGTTACGATCGAGACGGTCACCGAAGTGGTCGACGAGGACACGGGAGAACTCCTCGAGGAGCGCCGGGAAAGGGAGGTAATTTTTCCGGCTTATCACGAGGTAGCTGAGGAGGACTACGACAAGCTTAAGGAAGCCGGGATCGAATCGATCTTTGTTGTTCGGTCGCTGGACGATTCACAGGACGACGTCGATCGGAGTTCCTTGCTCAACACGCTCAAGAAGGACCCGACGCACTCGGAAGAGGAAGCACTTGAGCACATCTATTTTAAGCTTCGGGGCACGGAGGCTCCGGATCTTGATACGGCACGTGGTGTGCTGGAACGCCTCTTCTTCTCGGAGAAGAGATACGACCTCGGTGAGGTAGGCCGGTACAGAATCAACAGCCGACTTCGCCTCGATCAGCCGCTTGACACGCTGACCCTTACCATCGAGGACATCGTGTCGATCATTCGGGAGCTGATACTTCTGCAGAACGGCAAGAGCACGGTCGACGATATTGACCACCTGGGTAATCGTCGCGTACGAACAGTCGGCGAGCAGTTGGGTGCGCAGTTCTCGCTCGGCTTGGCTCGCATGGCGCGTACGATTAAGGAGCGCATGAACCTTCGTGATGCGGAGAACTTCACGCCCCAGGACCTGGTCAACGCCAGAACCGTTTCGAGTGTGATCAACACGTTCTTCGGCACGAATCAGCTGAGCCAGTTCATGGATCAGACTAATCCGCTGGCCGAGCTGACACACAAGCGCCGCATGTCGGCGCTCGGCCCGGGCGGACTGACGCGTGAACGCGCAGGCTTCGAGGTTCGAGACGTCCACTACACCCACTACGGCAGGCTCTGTCCCATTGAGACGCCGGAAGGCCCGAATATCGGCCTCATCTCGTCACTGTGCGTTCATGCAAAGATCAACGGGTTCGGGT
>JAHHLP010000170.1 GCA_018679295.1 Rhodothermia bacterium | reverse complement strand
AGTGCTCGCGGATACGAACGCATTCTACGCGTGGCCCGAACCATCGCTGACCTGGACGCCGGCCACAGAGCGCGCATCAAACAGGAGCACCTTGCTGAAGCGATACAATATCGCTCGCTGGACCGGGAGGCACTCTTGTCTGTCTAGCGCCTGCTCCGCGGTCCGCGCTCGGTGGCCATCAGGACGCGGAGATCCAGCGCCTTTGCGATTGCGGCTACCTCAGCAAACTGCCCGACGGTCGCAGCTTCATCGGCGCGGAGTACGAGTGCCGTCCTATCGCCTTGCGCTTCCCTGATTCGAACAAGCAGATCCGATTCGGCCACCCGATCCTGGTTCACATAGAATTGGCCATCTCCCGTGATCACGACCGTCACATATTGTGACTGCATTGGCACGGACGTGTCCGCGCGCGGCAGGTTGACCTGGATGCCGAAGTTCGGGATGAAGCTCGACGTGAGAAGGAAGAAGACCAGCAGCAGAAGGACGATGTCCGCAAGGCCCGCCATGCTGAACGCGGTGAGCGGCTTCTTCGGTGTCGAAAAACTGAGAGCCATCTGGTTCACCGTTACGGGTTAGTAGCGCTGATCGTCGTAGGCTGCCTGCATCGGCGCCGGCTCCTGAAGCAGGTCGATGAAGTCAGTTGCAGAGCGCTCCATGTCGTGTACGGCCCGGTTGATTCGCCCCAGCAGGAAGTTGTAGAAGAACACGGCCGCGATACCGACCACCAATCCGAATGCCGTACTCAACAGCGCTTCCCAGATACCCCCGGCAAGGACACTCGGGTTTACGTTACCCTGCAGGCTCTGAATCTGCTGAAAGGCTTCGATCATACCGGTTACCGTCCCGAGGAAGCCGAGCATCGGGGCGACACCAGCGATTGTCGCGAGCAGATCAATGCGCTTCTCAAGTTCGAACGCCTCGTACTTGCCCGCAGCGTGGACGGCATCCTGAATTTCGGCGATCGGTCGCCCGAGTCGTTCCAGCCCGTGTTTGAGGATGCGTGTGATCGGGGTGTCCTGATTGGCGCAGTAATTCTTGGCTCCGACAATGTCTCCCGCCTGAACGAAGTCACGAATCCTCTCCGTGACGAGGTCGGGGTCTGCCTTCGCGCGACGAAGCGTCATCAGCCGCTCGACAAACAAGTAGACGGCGAGCAGCGACAGAAGTACGATAGGGAAGATGACCCAACCACCGAGGAGCACGGTGTCGAGAACACTTGTCGGCTCGGGTCCGACCGGAATTGCGGACTGCAACGAGTCCTGCGCGGACGTCACCGCGTCCTGAACAAGTAGGATGGTCATGTAAATAGGGAAGAAGGTGGGATTACATGTTAGTACGGATGCGGAGGACCCAGGCTCCCTCCGGTAGCTTTTCAGCCAAGCGACGCAGCTCTCGGGTAGCGACGGACTGCCGGGAGTACTGGCCGATCGCGACCCGATACCAGGTCTGACCGCGGGCCGTACCCGTCAGCACGTCTACGGGAAGGTCTTCATCCGCTAGCTGCTGCGAAAGTTCCAGCGCTACGGCGGCCGCCTCGTCGACGGTCTCCTGGGAGGAGACGATGAGAGTGTAGCCGCCTGCCCTCCGGTCTATCGCGCCCGGCTCCCAGGTGATCAGTGGTGGCCCGACCTCTGCTGCCTCTGTGCCTACCGACCCTCCCGGAGCGACACCTGCATCGCTCTCGACCAACTCGTCTTGACGATCAGTTGGAGAGCTGTCACCCAGACTGATGAGGTACAGTACGCCTGCGATTGCGAGCACTAGTACGACAATCATCGCGAAGTAAAACAGGGCGCGGCTCTTTCGCTTAACAACGGCGGGAGGGGGCTGACCGCGCTCGGCTGCCTCGCCTGCCGAAGTCCCGGGATCGGCTGCGGAGCGGTCGTCAATCTCCGATCCGTCGCCGGTAATCGCCGCGGTATCCTGGACGCTGCCGGCAACACCGTCGCCAACTTCGTCGGCAACGTCGGCGTCGTAGTCGCCAGCTCCTGCGACCGCCGCTGCCTCAGCTGCCTCAGCTGCCTCAGTTGCCGTGGGCTGTTCAATCGGCTCTCTTGCGTCCGCATCCTGAAGACGACCAGTTTCAGCTGGCTCCTCGCCAAGGATCGAGTTCCCCACTGCCGGCGCCTGAGTATCGAGCTCGGCCGCCCCCACAGCGGACACGCCTCCAGGATCAACTTCGTGGTCGATTGCCCCGTCAGCCATGTCCTCGGCCACATCGGAGGCACCATCTGACTTATCTGGTCCATCCTCGCGCTCCGAACTCGCGCCCATGTCATGTGGGACAGCGATCGGGATGTCGGGTAGTGCAAAACTGCTCTCGTCGATCGGCCCCGCCTCCGCAACAGACTCAACCGGTATCGGGGCGAGGCCGGCAAATCGATGATTGACGACGGCGGCGAGGCGCGAATCCGGCGTGAACGACAAGCCGTCCTCTCCTGAGGTGAATTTGCCAAGGCCTTCCACCTCCGCGGGAGATCCGTCATCGACAACCGACCGAATCTGATCGACGAACTCGCCAACACGATCGGCGGCTGCCTCCCGCGAGATTCCGAGCTTCTGGGCTACTTTGTCTATCAAAGCGGACATTGGATCTGGTCGCTGCTTTAACGAGTGATCAGTCTTCGGGCTCAAACGTGACGACGTCTCGCGGAGGAATCATCTCCTCCGACCCGTCCGGCCTTACTTCAACGCGACTGGGTTCGTGCGTCACGCGGAGCGTGCCCAGGCCTGGAATTGCCATGTGGTGACCTTCAATAAGGGCGTCGCGGAGGATCGCGGCAATAGCCTGGGCGGTATCGTCGTTAA
>JAHHLP010000528.1 GCA_018679295.1 Rhodothermia bacterium | reverse complement strand
GGAGTATGCTGCACGTGCCGGAAGGGCCGGCGGCATCTACCCCTGGTCGGGCTATGAGCCGCGGGACGCCAACGGGCGCTACCTGGCGAACTACAACAACGGCCGGTCGGGGTATGCGGCCGACGGGTACGCCTTCACCGCTCCTGTCAACGCCTACAAGCCCAACCCGTGGGGCTTCTACAACATGAGTGGCAACGTGGCCGAATGGGTTGAGGACGCTTTCAGCCCCACCTATTCGGTGCTGAGCGACTTCAACCCGTTCCACGAAGACAGCGCTGAGGTATTGCGCGTCGTGCGAGGCGGTTCCTGGGCCTCCGATGCCTTCTACATCGGCGTAGGCGTTCGCGATGCACAGCCCAAGGACCAGGCATCACCTTTTGTAGGCGTACGCTGTGCGCAGGACGTAGCGGATGTTCTCGCCAATCCTGCCCGCTCCGTCAACCGGGCATCGATTGAGGAGGAAACTCCCGAACTACAGCAGAACTGACTTTCCAAAACCTTCGGTCGACCAGACTTGACTCGCTATGGCAAAAGCACCCTCATCTGATATGCTCGCGCGGCTAAAGGGCGTTCTCGCCTTCTTTATCGGGATTTTCGGAGCGATGGCCATTCTGGGCGTCTTCTTCAAGATCCTGAAGCTGGACAACTACCAGTTCTTCATGAAGGTAGGCTTCATAGGTGAGGCTGCCGCCTTTGTCACGATGGGCGTTTTGGAATTGATGGGTGCCTTGACGATCAAAGCATCCCGGCCGAGCCCGCAGAGCGCTCCCGTCCTGCATTCAAAGACGGCCGTGCGCGAGATGGAGACCCGCATCAAGAGCGAGGTCGACTCGCTGTTTCTCGCTCTGGGTGAGGACGTAAAGCGGTTTCAATTGGAGGTGCGTGAACTGGCCGCAGAAATGGAGCTGGCACGCACGACCATTCACGGCATGAGGGCTGAGCTTGACAGCGTTGCCAGCGGTTCATTGGCCAGAGACGCCGGCGTGCTCGGGAGCGGCATGAGTCAGCTGGGCGACGAGATGCGCGGGGCCGGCTCGACGGTGCAGCGAATCCGTGGCGAGCTCGAGGAAATGGCCAACCGCTTCTCGTATTTCAACCGAGGCACCGGTCGCGCCGGGGATCGAGCGGCGCAAGCGCCGACCCGCGTCAAAGAGGGTGCCAAGGTAAAGAAGATTGCCGCCAACGGTTAAGAAGCCATGAGTGATTTTGCAATGGCGGGAATCAAGGAGCTTCGCTACTACGTGATGCTCGCTCTGTACTTCCCGATCCTGCTGTACGCGTTCTCGACGTTCGACCTGAGCGAAGAGACCTTCGTCGTCAACTCTTTCGAACCTATTGTTGTCGGCTCAGATCAGGTGGTCCTCGGCCAGCCGTTCGAAGGTCGTGCTTTTCTGGCTGTCGGTGGTGGAGAGGGTCAGCGGCTGGAGGGAGCCGGGGAGTTGGAGACTCTAGGCGACTCCGTGTTCACGATGCGAACGGGCGATATCCTCAAGCCAAATGAGTCTGAGAAGACTGTTAGCTACGAGGGCGCGTTTCATTTCACCCAGGTGGGCGGAGAGGTCGCGCGGATCCCGGTCGAGGGGACCTTTCGTGTCCGGCGTCCGGACATCGTCGCGTTCAGTGAGGCCACGCAAACCGTCTACAGGCTGTGCAGCAACAGCATTCGCATCGAGGTGCCCGGACTCGAGAACCGACCGCTCAGTCTTTCTGCGGGAGGACAAAGTATCCGAGGCCGTCAGATCACGCTGAGCCCTTCCGGCAAGAGCGCGGAGGTGAAGGTCTCCGTCGTCGAGGACGATCGTGAGGTGTTTCTCGGCTCGAAATCGTTCGCGGTTATCGATCCGCCGCGGCCGGAGATACGAGTCACGTCCGCGGGCAGGCCGATTAACAACGGAGAAAGCCTGTCGCGTCGCAGGGCCCTTCTCGAATTCGCGATTGAAGCCGACGAATCATTCAAGCGCCGCTTTCCTAAAGACGCGCGCTATGTTGCCGGCTCCGCGACGGTGTACCTGCGCAAGGGAATGACCGCAAGCAAGAAGATCGGATCGTTTCGGATCGAAGGTAACAAGCTGGTCCTGACCAAGGCGCTCCGCGACGCCCGCCCGGGCGACCGGGTTCTGATACGCCTCGAAGGCATCAAGCGGATCAATCATGCTGGCCAGGCAGTGAGCGTCCAGCTTCACGAGGCCAGTCGCACATTCGGATACTCCATCTCCTGAACCCACCGTTCGCCATGAAGAAGTTCCAGGTTCTAATTGCATTTGCCGCTTTGGCTGTGTCTTCGGCTCTCGAAGCGCCGGCGCAGTCGCGTTGGCTCCAAACCGTGCAGGTGATGGCACCCGTGCAAGGTCAGGATATCGCCTCTGCGCTGCTCGACTCACTCATTGATGTCGCTGACCGGCGCAAGGTGCTCATCGGCCGAACGCCCGAGGACTCCGCCCGTTATCGGGTTGTCGATCTGGAGGACCGACTCTTTAGTGACGGACTGGATTTCAGCAGCGCGAACAAAATGTTCATCACCTATCGCTTCGAGGCAAATCAGCGGCGGTTTAAGGCGGACATTCTGGACCTCTACTTTATCTATCGTCCCGAGGAGTACGAGGATGCGGACATTCCGATAGCGTTTTTCGACGCATCAGATCCAATTATCAGAAATACGCTCGTGGGAAAAGGGACCCGGCTCGAGACCAACGAGGCCGTGTTCGAACCGTTTTGGGATAAGCTCCAGTTCTACCAATTGGAGGACGCTTTGGTTACCAGCATTGGGGGAAGGGTCATTCGGGACGAGGAGCGAGCTGCGAGCGAGCGTACTCGGCTGGTAGGCATAATCCGCCAGTTCCTTTACTAGACGCTGCGTTGTTTGCGGTCACTCGATTTGTATCACCCAGGATCATCCCCGCGTCAGCAGATTCGCGGCTCGACGGTGTTTGGCGTCTCCTTCGCTCTCGTCGTTTGGACGCTGCTCGGGACGAACGCCAGTGCACAGTATGATTGGCGCGCACACCTCGGTCCGGTACCAACAGGCTACGAGTTAAGCAGATTCGGGACCTGGGATCTGGAGATTATTCCAATCAGAGGAATGGTCGACAAGGCTTACTACGAGTCGGGTCAGTTCGAGGGCTCGCGTATACGTAAGATTGTTGAGACGACCCGGTCGGCAGAGGATGCGTCCGGATCCGCTTCGGTTTTTCGTCGAAGTACGGCACACCTCGACCGGCAGGGCCGCATCTCGCGAATCGAGTATGCCGATCCCCTCACCGGAAAGGTGGTGCAGCGCGAGTCCTTCTCGTACGATCGTGAGGGAAGGCTGCTTTCCTGGCGCAGGGCCCGGCCCCCGTCGGAGATCCTCGTGGCGTCGGTTACCAGGACGTTATACCCTGGACGCGGCCCGTACGGGATGTCGCAGTCGTTCTCCTACGACGACGATGGAACACTCCGGGAATGGCGGGCATGTACAATCTCCGTGGAACAGCGTCTTGAGCAGTGCGAGGAGGACTATCTGATCCTTGATAAAGCGGCACGTGTCGTTGAGTTCGCCGCCGCAGGTACGAGGCACCGCATCGTGCGGAATGCCGTCGGAAACGCAGTTCGAATCGAAGTGTTGGACGCGGATGGGAAGGGCTCTACGGCCCTTGCGGTCACATTCGACGGGCAAACCATTGCGGAGAGGGCCGTCGGCGATTCGCTGGCCGTTGGCAACATGGGCTGGCTTGACGATGCCGGTCGACTGATACAGTATCGAGTCAGCCAACCCGACAAGCCGGAGTACTACTGGACTGCAACCTGGGCATACGACCGCGAGAACCGGCCGCTCAGCGTTCAGAAGGGATTCGACAAGTACGAGTACAAGTACGACGCGGCGGGTCGGCTTATTGGTGTTACGCAATCCAGGGCTCCGGAGTCCGTGCTCCGGACCTTCAATGCTCGCGGCCGCCTTCACTCTCAAGTGCCGCCGCTGTTCTACAGCAGGCTCGATGCGGGGCTGGCAGGCGAGGAACGATATGACTACGACGATCGCGGCTACCTGACCGGGATCTCGGTACGCAACTCGGACGGACAGGAAGTTGCCCAGACTGAATTAAGCTATCTGGGACGAGGGACCAACTAGTTTCTCGCCCTTTTTCTTGCCCTTTCGATTGGTTCTCGCTAATGTCGCGCGACAACCACAGTGAAGAGGTAGGAAATGAGGGATGTGAAGCGCGCGTCTTCCCCGCGGAGCGCACCCATGGAGATGAGCCCAACCTCGTTTCGGGAAGTAGGGCACGAACTTGTCGATCGGATCGCCGATTTGTTGGCCGCCATGCCGGCGGGACCTGTCACACCCGGGGAGATGCCTGCCGATGTCCGTCGTGCGCTGGGTCAATCGTCACTTCCCAAGGATGGTCGCGATGCCAATGCCCTCTTGCGTGAGACGGCTGATCTACTGGCTCAGCACTCTTTGTTCAACGGGCATCCCCGGTTTCTCGGCTTCATCACGTCGTCCGCAGCCCCGATCGGTGCTCTTGCTGACCTGCTTGCGGCTTCCGTCAATCCGAATCTGGGCGGATGGCTGTTGTCGCCAATGGCGTCGGAAATCGAGGCGCAATCGATCCGCTGGATCGCTGAACTCATCGGTTATCCATCCGACTGCGGCGGAATTCTTGTTAGCGGCGGTAACGTGGCAAATTTCGTGGGGTTCTGGGCGGCGCGGCGAGCGAAGGGAGGAGATCTAGTGAGGACCGATGGGGCGGCCGCGGTGGCAGGGCTCCGGGTCTATGCCTCGTCCGCCACGCATACATGGCTGGAGAAGATTGCAGACCTGTCCGGACTCGGTACCCGTGCAATCCATTCGATACCGGTCGACCCTTCGGAGCGCCTCGATGCGGGTGCACTCCGGTCCGCAATTGAGGAAGATCTCGGACGCGGGCTTCAGCCGTTCATGGTTGTCGGATCTGCCGGCACGGTTAGCACGGGGGCAATCGACCCGTTGGCCGATATCGCATCCATTTGCCGCGAGTTCGATCTCTGGTTCCACATAGACGGTGCGTATGGGGCGCCTGCAGCCGCGATGGACAATCCGCCGGCGGACCTGCGATCCATCCGTGAGGCGGACTCCGTGGCCGTTGATCCACACAAATGGCTTTATGCACCGCTTGAAGCAGGTGCGGTCTTGGTCCGCGACAATGCAGTGCTTCGTGACACGTTCAGCTACCATCCGCCATATTATCCAGACAAGGTGCCCGACGACGAGTCTGGCGTCATGTACTATGAGCTGGGTCCGCAGAACTCCAGGGGCTTCCGCGCACTCAAGGTTTGGCTGGGTCTTAAGCAGGTCGGACGAGAAGGCTACCGGCAGATGATTACGGAGGACGTGCGGCTGGCTCGTGTGCTGTTCGATGAAGCGCAGTCCAATCCAGAGCTGGAGGCAGTCACGCACAACCTGAGTATTACAACGTTTCGGTACGTTCCCGAGGGACTCCCGCCTTCGGATGCAGCCGACGAGGATTATCTGAACGATCTGAATCGGCGCTTATTGGTAGCCCTGCAACAGGGTGGAGAGGTCTTCCTGTCGAACGCGGTGCTTGACGATCGATATTTGCTGCGAGCGTGCGTGGTGAACTTCCGAACGAGCGAGGAGGACATTCGGGCGATACCCGAAATCGTGGTGCGGGTCGGGAGAGGGCTGCGATAGGGAGATTCGGTCAGGACGTGAGCGTGTTTCCGGCATTGTCATTCTGTACGGGACCTATACACCACGGAGCGCATATACGCCCCTCATTTAAGCCAACACGAAGCAATATGACCCGGTCGAACCCCCTGATGATGCCAGAAAAAGCTGTTCTCGCAGCGACCCTATGCTGTTTGATGCTGATTGCGCCACTGGCGGCTTCGGCGCAGCCGGCCGGCACCAACGGTGCTGACGCTGATCGTCGCGCGCAGATCTCGGAGAATCTTCAATTCCGATTTGAACAGCTTAGGGAAGCACAGGTCGTCGTCACCGAGCTCGGGGAAGCAGATGTTGCAGGATTTGATATTGGCACAGTCGTGATCAACGGGCGCAACGCCATGCGCTTCCTGGTCACAAAGGACAACACTCAGCTGTACTTACTGGCGGCCGACCCCGTAGATGTCAGTATGACGAAGTCGGAAGTTGCCGCGGAGTTCGACCGGCTTGAAAGAGAGGCACTTGCTGAGGCGCGTCAGCGGCACCAGCAGCTCAAGGTTCTCTCGAAGGGCAAGCCAAGCCTGGGTAAGAGCAGTGCACCCGTCACCATTGTCGAGTTCTCCGATTTCGAGTGTCCCTACTGTGCGCGTGTCGTACCCACGGTCAAGGAGCTTCTGGAGAAGTACCCGGACGATGTTCGGATTGTATTCATGCATCTCCCCCTTGACATGCACCCATGGGCAGAGCCGGCTGCGGTTGCGGCTACTTGTGCAGCACAGGAATCGAATGATGCTTTCTGGTCTCTCCACGACTTCTACTTCGAGAATCAGGGAAGCATCGAGACCGACAATGTCATCGACATGAGTCGATCCCACCTTGAAGGCACAGAGGTAGATCTTGTCGCCTGGGCTGAGTGCGCAGGCAACTCCGAGTCTACAGCCTATAAGGAGGCGCTGTCGGCCGTCAGGGCTTCCAGCGAGACCGCCAAGAAATACGGAGCCACCGGGACGCCCGCGTTCTTCGTGAACGGACGGTTCCTAAGTGGAGCACAGCCGCTCTCCGCATTTGAGGAGATCATCGAGGAGATTCTCAAGACGGACGCGTAGAAGCGGCTCCCCTTGGTGGGTAGGGCACAAGCGCCTTTCAGCAGTTCTACAGGTGGAGCCTGCCCCGTCGTCAGCTCCTCGTCACGCCGAGCCGGACCCGGCGGGGCAGTGTCGAGCGGCCGAGCACGGTGTCGACCGCTTCAACTGAACGGAATGCGACTTCAGAACGTGACGTTGATGTTGGCAAAGAGCGCGCGACCCGGTTCAGCGATGCGTTGGCCCGAGAAGGGATTGCTTGCATTCAGGTGATTGACATAGAACCTGTCAGCTAGATTCCGCACACCTGCAAGAATCGACACACCGTCCACTATTTCTGCGTGCGCCCGCAAGTCAACGAGCGTGTAGCCGTCCGTCTCTTGTTCGCCTCTCAACGTCGCGACACGGTCTTGGCTTCCTACCATCGTTAGCGCGCCTTCCGCATAGTAGCGCCCCTTTGCGAAGGAGTATCGTGCCGCAAACCTCGCCTTGGCAGGCGCGACGCCTATCGCAGGTTCGTCGAGCTTGTCATCATTTCCCCACAGGTAGGCGACGCCCGAGCTCAGCGTGAGATGGGGCGTCGGCATGAGAGTCGCTGCGGCTTCGAAGCCTGCGAAGGTCGCCTTCCCGTTGACGTACGTGAATACGGTCGGGGGCGAGAGGGGAAGAAGTGGGGCTATCTCAGTTGGCGCCAACGTGATATAGTTATCCATCCATCTCGCGAAGCCAGTGACCGAGAAGGCCCAGGAAGGAGAACCTCCTTCGATCCACAGATCGACTTGCGTCGATCGTTCCGGCTTCAGCGTTGGGTTGCCAATGAACTCGGCGCTCGTCTGCGATTTACTTGCCGGGAAGCGGTCGGAGTATCGTTCCAGGGCGTCGGCGGTTCGGACGACACTACCAACTCCCGCGGAGACCAGTAAGAGTTCGCCAATCGGATGTGATGCTGTCAGCGAGCCGCTCAGATTAGCTTCGTTCTGGTCCAGATCTTTGGCATCAAATCCAGTGGTAGACAGGTAGGCATCGGATACACGACCCGCCGCCGCTTGCACCACGTCGAGACGACCGGTGGCCGTGATGGTGGCCAGGGAGGCGCGTTGGCGCACAGAAGCGAAAACGCCAGCATCGGTGATCGTTACGTCCGGCCAGACCTCGTCACTCACGTAGAAGGGAGGGACGACGGGCCCACCTGGAGTCACGGCAAAGAGCGGTCTCTCTGCATCGCGACTAGCGGAGTACACGTCGACGCCGATAGTCAGATCTGTAAGTTGCCCTGCTGCCAAATCGATAGCCGCGCGCCCGCCGTAATTTGTCATCCTGGCGTCGACGCGAATGATCAGCGGGGGCCGAGGATTACCGTTGGGGAATGTCCCTGCTTCTGCTGTTGGTTTCTCATCGTTATCCATCCCATGTTCAACGCGGTGCACATAGACACCTGCGTCGAGGCGCCTGATCGTGCCTTCCGTATACGCCTTATTGATGTTCACCGCAGCGTCGATCGCTTCAAAGAAGTCAGCATCCAGCAGTCGACCCGGGAAATCGATGTCACGTTGATCCTGGAAACCGCCCGCTACCGTTACTTCCAGGTCGTTTCGAAGTGTCGTCGATACTTTGGCGCGTGCTTCGCCTGAGGTAAAATCTCCTGGAACCGTCACGTCATCGCCGGCGCTGTAGTCATTGCCTTGGCGGTACGCGCCATTGACCCAAT
>JAHHLP010000519.1 GCA_018679295.1 Rhodothermia bacterium | reverse complement strand
GTGACAGGCAGAGCGGAGTCAGGGCACGAGACGAAACAGGCACCGCAGGCTGTACAGTTCTCGGGGAGTAGCTGTGGCAGCCGTGAAGTGAATGGTGCCCAGGTGCGAAAGGCGCTGGTCTTGCCGGGAAGTACTCCGGATGCTACATATGGGTCGACCATCGCATCCTCGGATCGGCCGCTCGCATACAGGTAGCCGACCGCGTTCCAAAATCGACCTGCGTCGTACACACTGTCATCGTGTTCGGTGGCGTCGCGAACGGTCCACGGTGCAGGTGGCTCCTTTTCCGGCTTGGCGTCGGCGGTCGATATAGAGCGTAGATCAACCTCCTGCACTTCTGCGGCCCCTCTGTCGACGGCTTGGAGTAGCTGCTCGAGTAGCAAATCACCAGAGACCCAAGCCTCAGACAAAGCAGTTCGATAGCTGTCAACCAACTCTTTCCGATCTTCGAGCCGCAGTTCCGGAGCTTGCAGCAGCGCGCCAACCAGACACTGCATTTCGAGGTGGTTTTGCACCCATCGATCGCCGGCTATGCGTTCCGCGACTGACGGCGCCGGAATAAGGCTCAGGCGTAGATTCTTATCTAGAATGCGCTTCCGAATTCGATCGGGAACTGTCACCCACATCTCTTGCGGAGAAGCATCACTGGAAATGACCAACCGCCCCTCGTCTCGAAGAGCATCAACAAGCTCGATGTCTGAGCTCATGCTGAGACGAGTCACTGCTACGATGTCGGCATCCAGGGTTGTTCGGCTATCAAGGCTATTGTCGGGGGAGTGGCAGACTGTGCAGGTCTCCGGTTCGAATTCCGTGGAGCTGGTCGAGGACGGACGGCTCTCGACGGCCCCGCCCGCGGCTCGAAAGAGACCGACAGCAAGGGCTGCGCCGGCCTCGGCCACCGATTGATCGGCCATTCCCACCAACTTAATCACCGTGGCCTCCCCGCCTGACGCTGTGCGGCTTACGGCACCTGTCAGACCGCGACGATTGAGACGGTCATACGCATTCTCCAGCATCTGCCCGAGTCGTTCCAGGCCGGGAACGCGTGAACCCTTCGGCACACCAAAACGGACTCCCAGGTGATAACGTTGTACGTTTGCCTCTTCGGCCAGCATGTTGTCGAAGATGGCGCGCAGGTCCGCGTGCGATGCCTCCGCAGCGTTCTGCGATACCGCTGAAAGAAGTGCCGGTCGTTGTCGTTCGTCTCGCGCTGTGCGCCGTGGACGACCGGAAGGGTTTGGGCCACTATCGCTAGAGCCGCCGGTGTTCCACGAGCGACTTAGCGAGGATCTCAAGTCCACCATCATTGGAGTGTCCTGTGCGCCTCCTAGCCGAACGCTTTCGAGTACCGTGATTCCTTTCTTTTGTGAAAGCAGGCTTGCGAGGCTCGCCTCGGGCATGGGTCGATACATCTTGATCTCCACCATGCCCACCTTTCGGTGTTCGGTGCGAAGCTCGTCGACGACGTCACGCAGCGCCCTTGAAACGCGACCGGCCGCCACGACGATGTGGTCTGCATCGTCCGCGCGATAGTGGGATATTGGCTCATAGTTGCGACCCGTGGCAGCCGCGAACTCGGCAAAGGCGGTGTCGGCGATCTTTGGTATCTCTTCACCAAAGAAAACTTCCTGACCTGCCAGCGCTCTCGATGCTGATTCCCGGTCCAGGCGAGCACCGAGGCCGACAGGGCGCTCGACGTTTAAAAGGCGCGGAATTCGTCGACGCGATTCACCGAAGAGCAAGCGTTGAGAAGGAGTCGGCGAAGAGATGGTATCGCCTTGCCTGCCGATCCATGAACGGAGCAGTTCGGGTTCGGGTGCTCGAATGGTGGAAACGTGTTTCGGTCCGGCAAAGGTATCCTGCGCCACGACGACAGGGACGAGGGCTTCCTCTGCGATTCGTCGCCCCACTAGCCCGAGGTCAAGAACTTCCTGTGCGTCCGCGGCGTGTAGTATCACGCAGCCCGTGTCTCGCAGAGTAGCGATGGGGTCATGTGATGCCCGCGAGGCTGTGTGGTCCTCATCGCAGGAGTGATAGATCAACAAGGGGAGGTGCATGGACGCCGCCTCCCGCAACTCGGAGACCACCTGCGTCAGATCGTTTCCGGAAATGAGCACCGCTGCGCGAGCACCGGATGCGGCAACTCCTGTGGCGACTCCAACCGCACTCCTCGCATCCGCAACCGAACGCATCCCGGGCAGCAGTCCACCATCAACCGACACCAGTAGCGAGCCGCACGTGACCTCCATCTCGACCAGTGCCCTACGCGGGTCTGTTGCCGAAGGTCGTCCCGGCCATTCGGGCTGTCCGACTATGTCGTTGCGTTTACGTGGCACGCTAGTTTTTTGCAGGCATGGTATCGAGCGGGATGAACTCCTTAAACTGCTGTCCGACGATCCACTGAATTGCACCGGTCGGGCACCTCAGGGTCGCAAGCTCCGTCTGGTGCTCGATCTTTTCGGTGTTGATTACAGGCAGATTGTCCTTCATAGTGATCAGCCCTTCCGGAGCATCTGCGGCGCACAAGCCGCAGCCAGTGCAAGCCACCTTGCAACGCTCGAGCGCTTCCTCTCCTTCCAGGATCGACTTGCACTGAACGACTAGGCAGTGACTGACCGGCTCTATGACGAAGAGGTCTTTCGGGCAGGCTCGGACGCAGTCGCCACAGGCCGTGCACGCATCGAGGTCTACTACTGGTAAACCGTTGCTCGACATAGTTATAGCGTCGAACGTGCATGCAACCTCACAATCTGCTAATCCGAGGCATCCGAACGTGCATCCCTTGAATCCGCCTCCTATCGTCGCGGCCGCCCGGCAAGACGAGAAGCCTTCATATTCTCCCACCTGCAGAGCCACGTCCCGCCCTCCCGCGCATAGCAGGCGGGCCACCTTCTTCTCGACCGCCCCCGCTTCGATGCCGAGAAAGTTCGCGATGAAGCGAGCCGTGTCGGGTCCGCCGACCGGGCAGCCGGACGGAAGGATCTTTCCGTCAACGACGCGTTCCGCAAAGGCGCGGCAGCCTGGAAGTCCGCAAGCACCGCAGTTGGCGCCTGGAAGGATGTCCGTGACGGTGTCGATGCGGGGGTCCTCGTAGACCCACAATCTTCTGTGGGCTACCGCCAGCACGACAGCCAGCAGGGCTGCCAATCCAGCAAGAAAGCCAATGGCGAGCAGGGACTCCATTATAGGAAGGGCCTAGCGCGTTCGATGAGGTCATCCAGGTCCGGCTCATCAGGGTTGAGCGGCTTCCCAGGATGAATGATTCGTACGGGACATTTCTCAGCGGCCATGACGAGTTCGCGAAACGTCCCGGCCGTCGCATCCTTGATGAATGCCTGCTGATTCTCGTCGTAGGCGAAGAGTCGTGAGTTAATGTTCGTGCACTCGTTGCACGTCGTGCATCGAACCGTCTCTATGTATGGCTCGTCGAGGGAAATCGTCTCTACTGCATCGTCACCTTCCGATGCGGTATCGCCCAAGGTTTCGCTTTCTCCGACTGGAGAAGGCTCAGCCGGCGCGGCTGGTCCCGACGGTTCCTTGACCGAAGGGCCACTGGTCGGCAGCACCTCACCCGAAAGGCCCGCCGGCTGGGGTCCTGCGGCCTGCAGGCCAAGCAGACCGGCCGCGATATTCGCGACAATGCCGCGTGCAAGTTCGCCCGTTGTCTTTTGTAACTCAGCGTTGTACCGGGATTCAATTTCTGCGATGGCTTCTTGCTTTTCCTGTTCGAAGCGTTCCCTCGACTCCTCCAATACACGAGCGGCCAATGAGCTGTTGACGCCGCCCAACTCCTGAAGCGTGTGCCAGCGCTCAAGAGCGAAGCGCATCGTTCGCACCACCTTCCGACTCGGTACCACGCGGCGGAGATAGCCATCCTCATCCGCTGCCCACAGGAAGGGGACGAGGGCGGGTTCTTCGCTCTTGTCCGACTGCAGGTACTCGTCGACCGGAGTCATCGACTCATGCCACATTTCTGGCCCCACCCATCGAAAGAGATCATTGCATCGCGAGTCACAGAAGAGAAAGTCCGCGAAGCTGAACGGGACCTTGAGGGGAACCAACTCTCCATCGCGGTCCACTTCAAGATCGGCGCATCCCCAAGGGTCTTCCGGATGTGGGTTGCGGTCGACGCTAAACCGTTCGGCCCAGTCACGGCCGCCTGGATTGAACTCGAACACGGGAAACGCCCGGGATTCCAGCGCAATCGCGGATCTCAGGTAGTCGTCGAGAGGGACAATCGTGGACTCGGCGCCGGCGTAAACGGACCAGAGCGACGGCCCGAGATGTTCTGCACCCGAAAGCGCGGACCTACCGATCGACTCAGCCTCGGAAGCGGGCGACTGGAAAACGTAGGCACTCCCGAGAGCTGTTGCCTGCCATGCTGTTTGCGCAGCGGCCGACGGAATCCCATCCACGAACAGGCCTGTAGATCCAGAGACCGGCTCGTTTACCTGTACCACAACCTTCACCGGCATCCGGGAAGCAAGAAGATCCATCAACAGGCTGCGGCTCGAGGCCGAAAGGTCGAACGTAGAACCCGCGTCAATGAGGCAGGGCGGGCACATCTCTAACTCCTCGTCCGTAAGATTCTCGACGCCGAAACCGTCAAAAAAGGAATCGTGATCCTCTTCGCGGTATCTGCCGGCGATTTCGAGCCGCGCGACCTGCGCCGCCTTCGAGAGTCGTGCCATTGTCTCCATGTCCTGCCGAACGGTGTCGGCCGCTGACTCAAGGCCGGCGCTACCTTCGAGGATCCGATCGGTCCCGGCTGCCAAGAGTTCTTTGCGCAGGATGTCGAGGTCCTCGCGTATTGATTCCAATCGCCGTCGGCGCCGTTCGGGCATTTGGTGGTGACGGCCCGACTCCGACATGATTCCCGACAGGGCTTCAAAATCGAGTTCGGATGCAAACGTCTTTCCAACGGACGCCTCGAGGTGGTCCGGGGTACGCGACTCTTCGGATGCGCCGAAGTCTACCTCGAGCAAATCGTTAATCTGCAGAGCCAGGTTTTCGGCTTCTCGCTGAGCCTCGGAAAATCGTTGCAGCCACATTCGGCCGTTGATCGTCGCGACGAGGTGTACCAGAGACTCGTGTGATAGACCGACCAACTTGCCGTCCACGGCAAGGCGACTGCGTGCCTCGGTGAGTGTCTGCCGTGTTGACGAGGAAGTTGCATCATCAGCTGGCGGGGCAACCACTTCCGTCGCCAGGTCCCAAAGTTTCGACAGCGGGAGTTCGGCATGGTCCGCGAACTGTTGACGGATCTCTGCGTCCATCCTGAGTAGCAGCCGTACGCGTTCCTGGTCGCCATCGGACTGTGCATCCGTTCCGATCAGACGGTCAATGATCGAGGTCAGGGGCGTTGGGATGTCATCGGCCTCTTCGCCGATACAAAGCGGGTATGGGCCGCGACGGGCTGACGCGTTTACGTACTCGTACAATGAGACGGGAAGCAGTCCAGCATTCTCGACACGCTTCCCCATTTCGCGGCCATGGCGGAAGAACGCCAGCAGATCTCGTGCTGCCTTGTCGGACACCTTGCCATCGTGCTCGGGATAGGCGAGCACGGCAGAGCTTCTGTAGAAGTCTACTGATTCCTGGAAATCGGATTCACCCGTCGTGGATTGTAGGGTGGCCTCCGGGTCAGGTGAGGACGTTGACGGCAAACTTGTCGAACTCACGATCGATAGCCTCTTTTCTCATGCCGACGGAGACGGACTTTCTAGGCCGCCGAAGGTCTTCGTAGCACTGACGAGAGTCGTTGCGATACAGGATTCCAACGGGCTCGACGTCACTCACCGCTGCGATCTCGCGAGCGCGGTTGATGTCCGAGGGGTCATGCTCCATCGAGTTGGAGTAGGTCTCGCCGAGCTTTCCATTTACGCGGATTCCGTTCTCGTGATTGAGGAGAAGGATCTTTTTCGGGTCGGTGATGAGGCAATCGAAAAAGTTTGGCATGAAGTGCGGACACCGCTGAGCGATGCGAACGAACGAGAAGCCGCGATGATGAAATGCAGCGTGGATGATTTGGTAGAGCACGTCCGGGATCCACTCGACAGCGTTGGCAACGAAAGACACGTTTCCCACACCGAGCGTCGTGCTGAGGATGTTGAGCGGCTCGAGGTAGGAGCCGCGTGGCGTCGTAGACGTCTTCAGTCCCTTTGGCGACGTAGGGGAGGCCTGCTTCTTGGTCATGCCATAAATCTCGTTGTCGTGGACAAGCACCACGAGATTCATGTTGTAGCGGATCGCGTGAATCCAGTGAGCGGTTCCGATGCTGCAGCAGTCGCCGTCGCCCATGTTTACGAACACGTTGAGATCGGGGCGGCGAATCTTGACGCCCTGGGCAATCGGGAGGGCGCGGCCATGGAGACCGTGAAAGCCGTACGTGCCCATGTGATGAGGGAATCGGCTCGAGCATCCAATACCAGACACGAATACGGTCTTTTCCGGTGGGAGCTGCTCATCGCGGCAGAGTCGCTGCACGGCTGTCAGGATCGCGTTGTCGCCGCAGCCCGGACACCACCTGGGAACGGCACTCTGATAGTCCGTCAGGTTGTACTGAGGCTCCTCGATGTCAATCGCAAGAGACGTGTTGAGGCCAAACATTGGTCGCTCACCCATTGATGGTTGATAGCTGGTGTCGAATCATCTCCTCTATACGACCCGGCTGGATCGGTTCACCGTGTACACCCGACCACGAGTCTACATCCACCAGGTAGCGGGCGCGCAGCAACAGGGCAAGGTTTGAGTACCTCCGGTTGTCGGCATCGATGAGTTCATCGTCGAGGCTGTCCGAGTAGTTCATCTCGACGGAAATGACCTTGCCGAATCGTTGGAGGATCTCACCGATGCCGGACGCCATGGGCTGTAGGAACTTCAGATGGAGGGCGGATACGCGGTGCCCGTCCGCCCGTACCC
>JAHHLP010000371.1 GCA_018679295.1 Rhodothermia bacterium | reverse complement strand
ACGCCATAGTTTCGGCTTGGTCGATCAACTTCTCTATCGAAGACAATCCGTGCTTCCAGAACTCCAGGTCGGTGAGGTCGACGCCCAGCCGGCCGACCAGCACGTGGGGCCAATCGGATCCGCCTGATCGAAGCAGTTCGAGATATCTATCGGCAAACCCCGCCCCCTCCTGCTGATACTTCTCGTGCAGGGCAAGCACGAGTAATTCGCCGAACGCATAGGCATACACGTAGCCCGGTGTGTGCAGAAAGTGCGGAATGTAGCTCCACCAGAATCGGTAGTGGTCACCGAGGGTGACGCTGCCACGAAACATCTGCTCCTGCGTCTCGATCCAGACGTCGGAGAATCGTTCTGTCGACAACTCACCGGAAGTGCGGCGTTCTGTATGCACGGCCTCCTCATACCGGTTCATGGCGATCTGCCGAAAGACCGTCGCGATCGTGTCGTCGATTTTGCTGACGACCATAGCGAGCCTGTTCGACGGGTCGTCTTCTTCTTGCATCAGCCTCTCGAAGACAAGCATTTCTCCAAACACGGACGCGGTCTCGGCTGTTGTCAGCGGCGTATCAGCATGCAGAATCCCCTGCTCTCGGGACAGGTACTGATGCACACCGTGGCCCAGCTCGTGCGCGAGGGTCTGGACGTCCCGGATCCGTCCCGTGAAATTCATCATGATGTAGGGATGTGCGCTCGGGACAGCGCCGTGACTGAACGCTCCGCCTCGCTTGCCCTCTGCGACGGCGGCGTCGATCCAGCCATCGAAGAACCGTTCGGCAATAGATCCCATCTCGGCATGAAAGCCATGGTAAGACTGCAGGACTATGTCGCGCGCATCGTCCCATTCGTAGCGGGTCGTGGCTTCGCCGACCGGTGCATACCGGTCATAGTCGAACATCCTGTCGAGACCCAAAAGCTGTGTCTTGAGTTTGTAGTAGCGCTCGACAAGGTCGTACCGGGACGTTACCGCCTCCACCAAAGCGTCAACAGTTTCGTCGGCGACTTCGTTGTCAAGGTTTCGACTCGATATCCAGTGAGGATACCCGCGCAAACGGTCCTTGATACTCTTGTCCGACAGAAGCGTGTTGGAGATGAAGGTCAGCGTTCTGATTTGGGACTTGAGACCGTCGGTCAGCGACAGAGCGGCCCGTCTTCTTAATTCCCTGTCGGGCTCGTGGAGCTTGGACAGAACTTCTTGCTCGGTTATCTCCGAGCCGTCGAGCTGAAAACGAAGGGCCGACAAGGTTTCGTCGAAGAGACGGTTCCACGAGCTGCGACCCGACACGTCAAGTTCCGACATGATCTTCTCCTCGGGCTCAGAGAGGAGGTGGTCACGCCGTCGTATCAGCAACTCCAGATGATGACGGAATCGAGTGAGTTCAGTCGCGTTGAGTAGCAGCTCGGCTCGACCGTCTTCGACGCGAGACCACTCAAGGTCGAAGAAGATGAGTAATTGCGACGTTGCCGTGTACGCCTCCTTTACGCGCTGCAATAGCGCGCCGCGCTCGGCGCTGTTTGTGTCCGTGACCCAGTTCAAGTATGCGTAGGTATACGCCTTGCCTACCGGGTCAATGATGTCCTCGTATCGAGCCAGCGCCTCAGCCAACTGGCTCGCATCCAGTTGGGCGACCCGACCATGGTACGCGGCATGAAATGCCTCCGCCTTCTCATGGGACTTGCTCATCGCGGCGTGGAGGGCGTCTTGCGTCTCGTAGAGGTCCTGCAGATTCCAGCGGACTGCCTCCGCTCCTGTTTTTCTGGTTTCGGACATTAGGATCTTGATAGTTGCTGAAATGAAGAGGCGCGACCCGTGTAACAAACCATATGGCTCCCGTGACTCATTACCGGCGACAATGGCGAAACCCGCACGCCCCACAATGTGTTGCAGTCCGCCCTCGCTCGGGCCGGAGTTACTCGCCGCACCCTCTCTGCCGATAAGTAAGGATCTCGGCAACGATGGATCGCGACGGGTCCACACACGGTACCCTATCGCCGGGCCGATGGGACGCGACCGTCGGCACCAGCGGACAACCTAACGACAATCCACGATACGAACAGTGTTACGACGAACCCGGAACAGCAACTTCGACGATCTTTCAACGGAGGACCATCTCGAGGTACTTCTGAAGCGTTCGCACGCCGAACCCGTGATCATCTACAAGCACAGCGATATCTGCGGTCTGAGCAACGTTGCGCAACGCGAGGTGTCCCTGTTTGCTTCCGACGACACTGCTCCGGTATATAAACTGGTAGTCCAAAGAGCCCGACACGTGTCCAACGCCATTGAGAGTCTGTTCGGAATCCGCCACGAGTCCCCTCAGGCGATCGTCGTCAGAAACGGACGTGCGGTTTACGATGCGTCGCACCGGGCTATCTCTGCCGAGGCTCTTGCTGAAGCACTCAACCAATCGCGTCGATTGAATGATTAAGCGCCGCTCCCTCCTGATGGTCATGGTGGCCGTGATGGCCGGATTTGGCTGCGGTCTCCGCGACCAGGGTAAAGAACGCCCCGCTGAGGCGCCCGTCGCCGCGCGGACGGTCGTACCCACTCCGGAGATCACGACGATTGGACAGCCGGTACCCATCATTGGCCGAGAGGCTCCTCGCGTCCGATCCCGGGCAGCGGACGGCAGCGTTTTTGACCTGAAGGATCATCGGGGCAAGGTCGTCCTCGTCAACTTTTGGGCCACCTGGTGTGCCCCGTGCATCGTCGAAACACCGCTTCTTGTCGACACCTACTCCGCTTTCCGGGATTCGGGACTTGTGGTAGTCGGCGTGTCGCTCGACCGAGAGGGTTTCGAAGCTGTGAACCCTTTCCTGAAGCGCTTTAATGTGGACTACCCGGTCATCCTTGGTGGTGGCAATCTGGCGCGCGATTTTGGTGGAGCGTACATCCTGCCCACGACCTTCTTTGTGGATCGAAAGGGATCGATCGTGAGCCGTATCAACGGGCGGCTGCACGACGATGTCCTCATTACGGAATTGAAACGGCTGCTGTAAGGTTTTCCACTACTCTATTTCGAGGGATTCCCCTACAGACATTGGCCTCCCTCCCGTATACTCTCGCCGTGTATAAGTCTCTCCATATGAGGGGCGGTCGATCATAAAGATGAGTCGAGCGCAACACTGATCATCGCCTCCCTGCAGAGCTTCGACAGGTCGAAAGGCCTGCCACATTTCTTAGCGTTAGCATATCTACAGATGGTGTAGAAGCCCGGTGTGCTGGTGGGGTCGCCGGGCTTCGCCTTTAGGGTCGTCGCCGGAAAGAAATACGCCCTGCCTGCATGTGAGCACCCACACGCGACACGTCGTCTGACTGTATCTTCTCGCGCACAGCAAGGACAATCGACACATGCCGATAATCCCAATGTTCAGAGCAGACGACAACCGATACGACTTAATACCGTACAGACGCTGCGGCCGCAGTGGGCTGCGACTGCCCGCCGTGTCCCTCGGCTTGTGGCACAACTTCGGCGGCGTCGACGTCTATGAGACCGGCCGCGAGATGATACGGAGTGCCTTCGACCTCGGCATCACGCATTTCGACCTTGCAAACAACTACGGCCCCCCTCCCGGCTCCGCTGAAGAGATGTTCGGACGTGTGTTGCGTGACGAC
>JAHHLP010000057.1 GCA_018679295.1 Rhodothermia bacterium | reverse complement strand
AAGATTCTCAGAATCGAAAACCAGAAGATGTCGCTAGGGTCTATCTAGAGATTTCACGATTGCATAGTCGTCGCCATAATTTCTCGATGTCGGCGGTGTATCTCGATTCCGTCATCGCTGTTGTGCGTAGTGGCTCGTTGCATGACTCAAACTCCTCCTATCTGTTGATGCAGGCTTTGCATCGGAGAGGGCGAATGCTCGCTAAAGGTGCTTCGCTCGATTCTACGACCCGAGCAATTCACCTGTACGAGCGCGCGGTTGGCGAATGGAACCGCCATCAATCACATCCGACATTCGATCAGTCAAACACTAACATGTTTGAACATGGCGCTGCGTTGCTCGCGGATGCTTTTGTGGCTGCAACTAAGATTTTTCGGAGTACATCAGCAACAGTAGATCATGATCGACTGTTTCGTTTCTCTGATATGTCCAAGCACTACTCCGCCCGGCGTGTGAGATTCGGAGATGATCTCCTTGCTGCTGTGCCCGATTCGGTGTTGGTTAGGCGGAATGCACTGCGTGCGCGAATCAAAGAGTTGGAGTTGTCACAGTATCCCCGGCCAGATTCGCTTCAAATCTCAAACGAGCTATTCCAAGCAAGACGAGACTACGACCGATTCCTGTTGTATCTGAGCCAGACGTATCCAGCCTACTACGAATTTCAGCATCCGAACGCCTCCTTGAGTGCCAGCGAAATAGCGGCTTCGCTTGACGAAAACGAGGCACTGATCGAGTTCTTTCAAACCCGTGACAGCGTCTATGTTATCGCTATCTCTAAGGAGGCCCGGTCCGTGCATACAGTCGCAACAGATCTGATAGGCCAAAGTGTTACGATGTATCTGGAAGCAATGCGGAAGCGCACTGCGCGAGACTATTTGCAGTCATCCTACAAACTATACCAGGAACTGCTGCAACCGATCGAAGACCTGATTGCCGAAAAGAATCTGACTATCGTTCCAGACGGCCAACTGCACTTTGTACCATTTGAACCGCTGCTGACATCGCCCGTCGATATCTCAGATGGTCGAAGCGTCCGGTACCAGAGTCTTCCCTACTTGATAGTAAGTAATTCGATTGAGTACGCATACTCCGCGTCGCTTCGCGAATTTGTGCGCGGGCGGGAATATCCGGAATGGAAATCTGATTTCCTTGGCGTCGCACCGGCGTTCAAAGAAGTCACATTCTCGTGGCCACAGGTACCGATGGACAAGGTGAACTACCTCCCAGGAACCGTACTTGAGGTTCAATCGATCTACAGCATGTTCGTACCGTGGTTTGATGTACTGAATCGGACCTGGAGGACAAGGTCTACTGCACTTATCGGATCTAACGCGACTGAGGAGAAGCTGAGGTCACTTGACCTTTCACAGTATCGCTTCCTGCATTTCGCGACTCATGGGTCAGTGGCGGAGGAGAATCCTGCAATATCCGGCCTGCTATTGCATCCGGGGTCACGAAGCCACGACGACGTGCTGAGGCTAGGCGAGATCTATGGCATGCGTCTTTCAGCAGACCTTGTGGTTCTTAGTGCCTGCGATACAGGGCTTGGGAGGCTAGTCGACGGTGAGGGAGTAATTGGCCTTACTGGTGGCTTCCTTTATGCAGGAGCGCGGAACGTCGTAGTATCATTGTGGCAGGTGGAAGACAAGTCTGCCGCCGAGTTGATGCGACGGTTCTATGCAAGCTCACTACGCTCCAATGGATTCCGGGAATCTCTTCGTCAGGCAAAAATCGCTATCATAAACTCCGGAGGCGATTTTTCGAGACCTTATCATTGGGCCGGGTACGTCCTCTTTGGAAGTTAACGGCACTCGCCAATTCCCTCATCCTCGCACTTCTTTCTCCAGTACTCGGCACCCTCGTAGTCCATATCAATCAAGCTCAGTCTAGTTAAGCTCCGGGCAGCGCGGGCCCGATCGAATTCGTCCTTAGCGGAGTTGTATTCCTCGACCAGATCCTTCTTCAGAAGTGACAGATTCGTAGTGTCAGAACGAAACAGCTTGACGTCAACAAGTGAGCTGAGTAACGGCGGCAACACGCGCTCGCTAGAAGGTGGCAATTGAAACGGCTCCGAATACGAGCCACGAAACACTTCATCCCGGATCGCCAGCGCGTCTTGGAGCCCCTCACTGGAGAGTCCTCTAGAAACGTACAGACTGTCAATCCACAAAGGTGCTGCAATCAAAATCGCGGCAGCGACAGCAATCGGTAACAAACGGTGGGACAAGCGCCTTACGGTTCTTCCTGCTTCAGCGGTGCGGTATTCTAATGAAACGGTACGATACGCCTCCTGCCAGACTGGATTACACCGCAAGTTCACCTCAATCCATTCTCGTTCTCGGGCGGTGAGATTCCGTGACGCCCGGGGCCACAATTTGTCAGTGATGTATTTTCGCAGTAGCTCTTCGTCCGGTGGGCTACTAATAAGGTCGAAGCATTCCCGCAACGAATCCAGACTTAGTCCTTCGAATTCATCTTTCACGACGATTGCCTCTAGAATCTGCCCACGATAAGTAGTCGCTTTCCTCCAACCGCCGACGAACTTTCTGAAAGAATCGGTGGACGCGCATTCGAGCCGCGGACTCAGTGATTCCGAATTCCTTTGAAAGCACCGAGTACGGAATGTCGGGGTCTTTTATCTTCGCCTCGATTAGCCTGATTGTCTCTTCTGATTGCTCTCGGTACTCGGTGCAGACGGCCATGTATAGTCTCAAAGCTCTATCATCCCATTGCATCCAAGGCTCGAGCTTAAGATCCTCAGTGGCTGCCTGCAGGGTCGCAAGGTCCAATTCGTGCAACGACACTGTGCGGAATGACCGCCGCGCGAGATAGCGCACCAGATTACACTTCAGACCTCGCCGTGTATAGTGGGTCAAGCTCCGGACGCCACGAAAGCACATCTCAAAGTTGATGACAAACTGCGATGTCAGCTCCTGTGCCTCATAGTCAGATATCGAACCACCTTCGACCGCTTTACTTGCGTAATATTCTCTCGCTGTCTGAAATACCCATAACATCACCCCCGCCTTTGCCTCCTCATCCCCGGCTATAGCCCTTTCGTGAAGGCGCTGCATGTCGGTGTCTGTTGGTTCTTTTGCCGACCAGTGCACGATAAGTCAAGAGGAATTCGTCTGCGACCACAGTGTTACTATAGATCGATAATGAAATTTTCTGACCGGATCAAATGCGCACGAGCCAGCACAATAGTGTGTATACGGAACATCAGTTGAAGAGCCATCCACAAATACTCTGCGGACCGACGGCAATCGGCAAGACCAGCATGAGCATGGACGTAGCCCCCCTGCTTACCGCCGAAATCATCTCCGCCGACTCGCGCCAGATTTACCGCGGCCTCAACATCGGGACGGCAAAGCCTGCACCTGAGGAGCTGGCGGCCGTGCCGCAGCACTTCGTCGATGAGCTGGATCCGCATGAGGCGTTCTCGGCGGGTGAGTTCGCCAGAGCTGCGGAGCCTCGCATCCAGCAGATCCTCGATCGCGGCCTCACGCCTCTCGTCGTGGGTGGGTCGACGCTGTACATCGACGCACTCGTAAACGGCTTCGCGGACATACCGGACGTCGATCCTGCCGTCAGGGAATCGCTGAATCGACGGCTCGAAAGCGAAGGCCCAGACCCGCTTTTCCGTGAGCTGCGCGAAGCGGATCCCGAAGCAGCCGCAACCATGGACCCGACCAAGTCGCAGCGGATCGTACGTGCTCTCGAGGTATATCTCGGCACGGGCCAACCTCTCTCCCACTTCCACCGCCACCACCACAAGCCGGCGTTCACGTACCGGGGCATCATACTGGAGCGGGACCGCGACGACCTCTACGACCGCATCGACCGCCGCGT
>JAHHLP010000479.1 GCA_018679295.1 Rhodothermia bacterium | reverse complement strand
TACCTTTTGATCTCAACCGTCAATGGGTCCCGGCTCCCCCGCATTCACGAGGGTAGGCTTGGCCGGGATGACGACTTTGGCTCTACGCCTGGGGTGGCAATCACTTCTATTAAAAAGAAACCTGCGCTGCGTCGATAATAGTCAGGCAGTTCTCGCCGCGAGTTCCCCTCTCTCGCGATACATACGGCAGCAGGAGCAAGAGTGCTATGACTCGAGCAGTATATGTTGCAGTACCCGTTCTTTTCATCGTCCTCACCCTCACCAGCGGCTGCGACTATTTCGCTGCCGCACCCACCGGCAGGGTCGTCGTCAGACTTACAGACGCCCCGCTCGATGTGCAGGAGGTGAACGTAACGATCGAGCGACTGACGCTCGTCGATACCCAGTCAGGTGAGCGCGAGTCCCTACTCCTCGGGCCGTCTGCCCAAAGGATCAACCTCCTCGACTATCAGGGTGGAAGTACGCTGACCATGGCGGACCATGAGGTCCATATTGATCGATTCGATCAATTCCGTCTTGCCGTGGGCAAAGATGCCGACATCGTAGTCTCTGGCGTTCGCCATGACCTCCACGTGGCAAGCGGCGCTCGCTCCGGTCTCAAATTCATGTTGAAGGAGCCGGTCGAGATGACGGGAGGGGTGTTCGACATGACCCTGGATTTCGACGCGGCCGCTTCCGTCGTTGCACTTGGATCGCCTTCGAGGCCGAAGGGCTATCTGCTCAAGCCTGTGATCCGCCCGTTTTCCGCGCAACTGAACGATGCCCCAGTCGATTTCTCGTCCGTACCGGAAATCGCGAATCCCGGTAACCAGGTTGGCGCGGTCGGTGAGATGGCATCGCTCCAAATCGTGGCCACCGACGCTGACGGCGACTCGTTGACATTCAGTGCGGCCGGTCTACCCCCGGACTTGGAAATCGACCCTGGCAGCGGCTACATCTCCGGATTGTTTGTTCAGGAAGGCAGTTTTGACGTCTCCTTGTCGGTATGGGACGACGACGGGTCTTCGGAAGTCGTCTTCACATGGACAGTGGGACCGGCTCCGAGAACCGGTCGCATGGAGAGCGCCGCTGTGCCCGCAGTTTCCAGTAGCGGATGGGTGCCCGTCTCCCTCAGCAACTCCTACGAAGTTCCGGTTATCGTCTGTTCGATGGAAGGCGCCTCGAGCACCGTCCCAAGTGTGGTCCGAATGCGCGGTGTTACCACGACCGGCTTCGAGCTTCGCCTCGAGAATCCGAGCAAGGGCTTTGTGCCAAGCGAGAGGGTGTACTGTGTGATCGTGGAGGAGGGTGTTTGGCGGTTGCCCGATGGCCGACTAGTGGAAGCCGGCCGCTATCTCAGCACCGTGACGGATTCCAAGAACTCGTGGGTCGGTGAGTACCGCTCGTATCGGGGTGCGTTTGCCGATCCGGTTGTCGTCGGCCAAGTCATGACCTACAACGACGGCAACTGGTCGGTCTTCTGGAGCCGCGGTGGTTCCACGGATGAGCCGGCGACGCCCTCGGCGCTGTGGACCGGAAAGCACGTGGGTGACGACGTTCGGGTTGCGCGGTTGGCGGAGGAGGTCGGCTACCTGATCGTTGAAGGAGGCCGCGGTACCCTGGAAGGGAATGCCTATGAGTCTATGGTCGGTGCGGATATTGTCCAGGGGCTTTTCGATGGCGCTCCTTTCACATACAACTTCGCTTCGCAACTGGGTTCGGCACCCGCGATAGTCGTCGTCTCGATATCAGGCATGGATGGATCGGACGGGGCATGGCCGGTCTTGTACGGCGCAAATTCCCTGTCGGCGACCGGGATCGACCTTGCCGTACACGAGGACCAGCGCACTGACTTCGAGCGCAACCATACGACGGAACAGGTGAGTTACGTCGTGTTTGAGCAGGAGGTTGACGTGATTCTTACTGAGGTTGCTCCCCAATAACGCAGGATCCAGACTTGTCGTTGCTGTGCTCTTGTCATTGCTGTACTCCTGTCATTGCCGCGGAAGCGGCAATCCATTGGCGGGTTAGGCTAGTCGCCACCTTGCATGGGTCCGGGCTCCCCCGCATTCTTGAGGGCAGGCTTGGCCGGGATGACTGGCTCTTCGGCCAGGATGACGACTTGGGGTGTTCGGCCGGGATGAGGACTTGGGTCTTCGCCGGGGATGACGACTCGTGGAAGCCTACCGCGTTGCGAACAGCGCGGCCAGCGTACCCACAAGAGCGGTGTATGCGGCGGACCCGAGCCACAGCGTCAACGTGATCGTCGTGCTTGTCGTACCCGACTGGATGGCCAGGAATACAACCTGCATTCCGTTATGCAGGAAGGCGATTACAAAACCGCCGACTAGCGCCTGCCTCGGAAGAATGACAACGTCCTCATAGTCGTCCGACGGAAGAAGCCCAAGCGCAAACCCGACGACCGTCTTCAACATCATGTGCATCCCCCAGGTGTCATAGATGGCGTCCAACAGGAAGCCCACAATGAAACCGGTCACCGCCCCGAATCGACGTCCGTATTTGAGTCCGACGATCGCAACGAATAGAAGGACGGCATCCGGCGTAGCTCCCAGAATTGTAAGGCGACCCAGGACCAGCCATTGAAAGACAAC
>JAHHLP010000246.1 GCA_018679295.1 Rhodothermia bacterium | reverse complement strand
GACTGCAGGTGTGTATGATGTGAATCTTCGCGTCGCGAGTCTTGGCAGTGGAGGCGTGCTCAGGCTGAGGCTGGAGGGACCGACGACGGCCCTCCGCGACGACGTCGTGCTTGGCGACGACGTGGCTTTCGGACCGACGGGTGGCTGGCAGAACTGGGAGACGGCATCGATGGACAGCGTGGTGCTGCCCGCCGGGGAGCATATCCTAAAGGTCATCGTGGTCTCCGGGGGCTTCAACTTGAACCGAATGGAGTTCGTGGAAGCAGTGTCCACCGTTGGCTCTAAGGACGCCGGCGATGTCCCGCAACCGGTCCGCATAATGGGGCCGTATCCGAATCCGTTTGAGGGAAGCATGACGGTGGCGTTCGAAACAGACGTGCCCACGAGCGCAACCGCCTCAGTCTACGATGTGCTTGGCCGCGAATTGTACACGACCCCCTCTCGCAATTACGCGACCGGGAGGCATCAACTTGACATCAAGCCGGATCTGGCTGCGGGCGTCTACCTTCTACGGCTAACGTTTGACGACTCGCCCCAAGTCCGCGTCGTGGACCGGATGATCGTGGCAATGTAGCCTTGGCTGCCCTCGGCTCTCGCAGGCGAATGTTGGCCAAGCGCGCCTAACGTCGAATCGTTACTGCCCTTACCTCGTCAATAGTACGACCCGTAATACGGACGAAGTACAGCTGTCCCGCCAGATCGCTTCCGTCCACTCGCACTTCACGGATCCCGGCGTCATCAATCCAGCCGATATCCTTCTTGCGGACCAAACGCCCCGTCGCATCATAGAGTGACGCGCGGACGAACTGCCGCCGGTCCGACCATACGTCAACGCTAAAAAGGCCGGTCGTCGGATTCGGGTAGACGGAAGAAACCGCTTCAGTCGGCAAATCGGGAGTTGGGTCGCGGGCCACGACCGACTGAAGCGTGAACGTGAAGGTCCCCACAACATTATCTCCATCGAAGGGGGAGTTAGTGAGTTCACTGACGACTGCCGCCGGATCGGTGTCTTGATTGGGCGAGCGGTAGGTAGTGCCGCTGTCCGTGCCGGCATCATGGACGATGAGTGGCACGACAACCTGTTGGCGCCAATCGCCGCCTTCCATCAGATTCAGGCCGGAGGTCCCGACGAACCAGTCCGGACTCGGGGCAAGCATCGACACGACGGTGACAAGCGGAAAGCTTCCGCTCACGTCAAACGTCAACGATACAGATCCCGGAGAGATGCTGATACCTCCCCCGCTGAGAATAAACTCCGCGTTGCCAGCACTGATCGCCGCCTGTACCTCTCCCTGCAGCAGGGTCTTGGCGCCTGTTTCCGCCATACTCTCGATCCCGTCGCTGGCCACGGTCCCGGCATCCCAGAATCGGGCAGACTCATTGTGCGTTCCGCCGATCAGGCCGGAGAAGTGCGGATTGGGCGGGAAGTCGGTCGGATGGGTGGCCGCGCTCCAGGAGCTTTCGAACGTCAATTCGTATGTCGCAGTTGATGCTAGAAGTGAACGTATATCGTCCGCACCAGTCCCCGCCAACGACCCAAGCGGCCCGCTCAGAAGTAGAGCGACGAAAGCAAGGCGGGTAGGGATTACGATCGTCATGGATTTCCGCCGTTTACGCGGTTCTTGTACATTGATAGGCCCCGGCTTAGTGCCTATACTCAACAGCCGCGCGGGTTTCCGTCTGGAGCCCTCGTGTTTATAACATTACTGTAACATATTCGACCAGGAGGTTTCACAGTATGCGAAGTGCTGCACTTCTCACGGCCATTGCCCTGTTAGTGTCCTTCACCTCGGTATCTGCTCAGGAAATCGAGTTCGACCTGATCGTGCCTAACACACCGCCCGGTGATCTCGGTATCGGTTACACAACAGGTATCCACTCAGGAGCACGCGACGTCAAGGGGCCCTTTGACGGCGACGGCGACGGCAAGTACGAAGTATATGTGGCCGACTACACCGCCGGAGGGAGGGTGCACGTGGTTGAGAACGTTTCAGCGGACGTGTGGGAACTGGTATACACGACGCCCTTTCTCGACTCTACGGCAACAGTCGACAATATTCGCGCGATAGCGGTTGGCGATCTTGACGGAGACACCAAGGGAGAGATTTACTTCCTGGCCGGCCGCGGCTACAGTGATACGAATCCGAACATCGGTGCCCTTCCTCCCGGCCTCTACGCATTTGAGAGCGTCGGCGACAATGATTGGGGGTCTGTGCCAGCGACTGTCTACGAATTCGACGGTGATCTTCCCGATCGCTGGCGAACCGAGCACTTGGTAGTCGACGACGTCGACAATGACGGCAAACAGGAGCTGTTTATGTCGAACAATGGCAGCAGTAACCGCTATGACAACTGGTATGTGTTTTCGGTCCAGAACGATATTGGAAGCGGCTTCGAGACCTGGATACAGGAGATACGGTGGAGCTCTCGTGTCGGAGAGGATTTCGATCCAGTAGACCGAGGCGGAGGAAGTGCCTACTCGGCAATTCCGGCCGACCTCGACGGTGACGGCCAGAAGGAGATCGTATTCCAAGCCTGGAACAACTTCAACCTAACCACGGCAACGGTGCCGGCTGCCGACACGTATGAGACGGCGAGCCCGGCCGCTTTTCTGAACGCGTCGACCACAGGCGACGATGTTTCGTTTTTCGGCGGCGTCGCGGTGGACGTGAACGGTGACGGCGACGATGAAGTGTTTTACCCCATACTTTGCTGGAGCAGTGGTAGTCCGCGTCCGATCTGCGGGAGTGCGGCCGTTGTCAACTACGAGTCGGGAGAAGATCCGCTGACCCTCACGTCGGATAATGTGGCTTTTCAGGTTTTGGAAGGTCTTTCTGAGCTGGGTATCACGGCCGGTGATCTTGACGGCGACGGCAAGATGGAAGTCATCGGATCTCCACCCAGCTACACGGGCGAGAAGTTCGACGATGGTGAAGAACCGGTTTGGCTCCGTATCGCGGAATACGAAGGCGGTGATGTCGAGAGCGCCAGCAGCTATACGATCCGGGACGTTCCCTTCCCGGCGGACATGCTGGCTGCCCAGTTCAACCGCGTCGAGCGGGACTCGCTTGGCGTCATGACTGTTTATCACGAAGCGGGCGACCAAGGACCGGAGTTTACATCGAAGCTTGCCTTCCTCGGTGATCCCGACCTCGACGGGGTGAATGAAGTTGCGATTTCAATTCAGGGAGTCGACGACTCCACGTCTGTGATCAGCGAGGTGTTCAACGCCGGCACGAACCTGTTCGACCGAACAACGGTTTCGACTTCGAGTAACGATCACCGTGTGTTTCTGAAGATCATAAACGGGAGTGGCGCTCCAGTCGGGTTTGATGAGGATCGAATCGTGCTGCCGTCGGACTATAAGCTGTTCGACAACTACCCTAATCCATTCAACCCGTCGACTACGATCGGCTTTGAACTGCCTTTGGACAAGAACGTCAACGTGCGGATCTACGATGTATCGGGCCGCTTGGTCAAGACGCTGATCGACAATCAGTTACTCTCGGCCGGGACCCATGAAGTGACGTGGAGCGGGCGCAATGAGTCCGGCTTCCCTGTCGCGAGCGGCACCTACATTTATGCCCTTGAATACGGCAACTTCAGACAAGCGAAGGAAATGGTGCTGATCAAGTGATCTGCTTTGCGTCTTCCACATGATGGGGAGGGGCCCTGCAGCCCCTCCCTTTTTTGCACGCATCATTGCCGCGGGCAACGATTCCGAGATTGAAAACGGGGATTTGCCTCGAACGGCCCCTTCAGTTTTATTATCATACGAGTTCGTACCGGCATTGTAAGGCGCTTCCTCCGGTCCACATAACCATGTTTGGCTTGAACGCATGAGACTCTCCAGTACTCGGGCCTTTGGCCGTTTCGCAGCCTCCCTGTTCGTATTTGCCATCTTCTCCCTGCCTGCGCTCGGCCAGGGAAAGATCGCCGGCCGCGTCACGGACGCAGCAAATGGCGATCCGCTGGTCGGCGTCAACGTCGTAATCGACGGAACCAGCCAGGGAACGGTGACGGACATAGACGGAAACTACATCCTGATCAACGTACGCCCAGGCGACTACTCTCTGGTATTCTCGTACATCGGCTTTAAGAGACACACGGTATCGGGACTGCGGGTAAGCACCGGCCAGACGACCCGGTACGACATCACGCTCAGCGAGGAAGTGATCGAAGGCGAGGAGATCGTTGTGCAGGCGGAGCGGCCACTCGTGCAGAAAGACTTAACGGCCTCGAAGAAGACAGTCATTGCGGAGGAGATCGCGGCGCTGCCGGTCGAGAGTTTCTTCGGCGTCCTGACAACACAGGCCGGCGTCAATCAAGGTCCGGGTGGCGAAATCCACATTCGCGGAGGCCGCAGTAACGAGATCGCCTACCTCGTGGACGGCATGTCGGTTGGCAATCCCTTTAACACGAATGGCCTTGCAACGAGTGTCTCGACGGACGCGATCCAGGAGATGACGGTCATATCCGGCGCCTTCAACGCGGAGTACGGACAAGCGATGTCGGGCATCGTCAACCTGGTCACCAAGGAAGGCGGAGCCGACTACACAGGATCCGTCAGCTTCTGGGGTGGAGACACGTTCACCACGAATGACGACGTCTTCTTCACGCCGTCGGACGTTGCGTTGCGCAACTACACGCTCGAAGGGAGCCTAAGTGGCCCGATCCCCTTCTTCAAGAAGATGCGCTTTTTCGCGTCGGTACGTCACGACGACGACGAGGGTTGGATCTACGGCCGGCGCGAGCATTCGCCGGGAGACTCGGCCAATTTCAACGCAGACCCGTGGTACTACGAGTTGAACGGCGTTCCCGTCTCGGAGATCGACGGACCGGTCGAAGGAGACTTGGTACCGATGCGGACCAGTGTCGGGACCAATTTCATCGGAAAGCTCTCCGCCCGCCCGTGGGCAGGAACTAAGGTGGAGTACTCATTCCTGTTCGATGACGACGAGTGGACATCGGTTTCCTTCGCCGACCGCTTCAATCCGGACGGGACGGCCACCAACTATGATCGGGGAACGAACCATAGCCTGCACTGGACGCATTCGATCAGCGACCGCACGTTTTACACGCTACGCGCCTCCTACCAGGACCAAAACTTCGAGCGCTACCTGTACCGCTGCAATGAGGCATGCCGCCGGGGTGAGGCTCCGGTAGATCCGCGCTACGTATCAACCGACCTCATCGTGGGCTTCCCCGGCAACAACTTCACATTTGGCGGTGACGACAAGGGGCACACATACGAGAGTTCCAAGACCATTCGCGCGAAGGCCGATCTGACGAAGCAGCTAGGCACCGTCCACGAGGCAAAGGCCGGTGTCGAAGGCATGTGGACCAGCCTTGACCGCGAGGTGTTTACGATCCTGTTCGACCTGGATCGATTCCGAGTGCCAACGGTGCCCTCGCTGGAATCCCCGCTGCACGACAAGTATGAGGACCAAAAGGTCCAGCACTATGCCGGGTACATTCAGGATAAGCTCGAATTCGAGAACTTTATTATTAATGCGGGCGTGCGGGTCGAGTACTTCCAGCCCAACGGGCTGACGGTCGCCGATCTCCTGGCGCCTCCCGTCCCCGGCCAAACGCTTGAAGAACGGATGGGGCGGCTGGAAGAGGCGGATGCCAAGACCTTTGTATTACCTCGCATCGGAGTGTCCTTCCCGATCACGGATACGGGCATCTTGCACTTCTCGTACGGACATTTTGCACAGATGCCGCCGCTCCGGAGCATGTTCATCAATCCGGAGTTCGAATTCGGCGCCGGCGAAACACCAACCTTTGGAAACGCAGACATGCGGCCGGAGCGAGCGGTACAATACGAGATTGGATTGCAGCAGCAAATTTCCGACCACCTGGCCTTCGACGTCACAGGCTTCTTCAAGGACATTCGGGATTACCTGGCGGTGCAGAACGTGCAGTTCAGTACCGTGTCCGGCGAGAGCAACTATGCGGTCTTTCTAAACAAGGATTACGCGAACGTTCGTGGCGTCACGTTTGCGCTCACCAAGAGGCGTCCGCGCAACGGCTTACTGTCAGCGACGATCGACTACACGTTCCAGAATGCAGAGGGCAACAACAGCGATGCGGGTGCCTTCTTCTTCAATTTCCTGAGTGGTCGGGAGAACGAACTTGAGCTGATACCACTCAACTTTGATCAGCGTCACATCATCTCGTCCACGGTTACCCTCACTCGGCCCAACAGCTGGAGCGTGTCGTTTATCGGGTCGTTCAGCACGGGCTACCCTTACACGCCGAATCTGATCGACCAGAACATCGATCAGCTTCCGAACAACGCTCGAAAGCCGACGCAATTCGACGTAGATGCACATCTGTCGAAGCAGTTCAGTTTTGACCGCTTCGGTGTTCGGTTGTTTGCCAAGGTGTTTAACGTCTTCGACCGTCTGAACGAACGGTTCGTGTTTGATGAGACCGGGACGGCTAACTACTCGCTCAACGAGCGACTCAACGTTCATGCGCCGTGGGTTTCGCAGTACGGCCAGCCGGGCGTCCATACGCTCGAGGAATGGGACACGCGTCCACACTGGTACTCGCGTCCACGGGAAATCAAGATTGGCGCGTCACTAAGCTTCTAATGGAAAACCGATCACATATGACAGCGATGATTTCTATCGCGCGGAAAACGCTGCTCCTTCTTGTCTGCCTTTCGTTCGGAGCGCTGGACGCTTCGGCACAGGATGCCAACAAGCGGCAAAAGGACTGGGACTATTTCGACGTGTCGCGGTGGCTCGATCAGCAGGCCGGCAACCAAGCCGGTGGTGCGGTGGTCGAGGACTGCCCGGATTTCACGAACCGGCGGGACGTCATCATGAACGGCAACCGGATCACGTCGCAGATTCAGAACTTCGGTTCGATCTCGTCGCCGGGCAACACGATTACGGACATCGTGTGGAACCGGCTCGGATATGGGTACGAGTTCGGCCCCTTCGTGGCGGCGGAGATCATGGCTCCCAAGGAAGACCCGAATAGCGTACTGCGCACGGACACGACCGGTAGTCCCCTTCTCGACGAAAACGGCGACTCGGTCTATGTCTGGCACATCGTGTCGGACGGCCTGACCTCCAACGGGGGCGAGACGTCGCCCGACGGTCTCACGTGGTGGGGCTGGCAACCGATTCCCTGCGCCCAGCCGGTAGGAAGCTTCGAGGGCCTTCAGGTGGTCAACCCTGAATCCCGATTCATTCCGACCAGTGACGCCCAGGACGACAACCTGGACGGCAAGCCGGACTCCTGGCCCGACGAGTGGTTTAACCCGAATCTTCAGGAGTATGTCTGGCCCGGAGCACTGCAGCAAGGCGCGTCGAACGCCGATAAGGAGCTGCTGTACTTCATGAATGACTACTCAAACGAGGAGTTTGCGTACTACCCGTTCGAAAACGACACGACACAGCGTGGCCTCGGACTGGAAGTGGAGACGCGCATTTACCAGTGGGCAAACCCGCTTGCGGAAGACGTCATGTTCCTGGTGTACAAGATTACCAACAAGAGCGACAAGGACCTCGACAAGGTGATCTTCGGAATGTGGGGCGACCCGCACGTCGGCGGACCACGCGACTGGCCTGATGACTGGGCCTTTTTCGACAAGAGCCGCAACCTTGTTTACGCGTGGGATGACGACGGCCGTTCGGACATCGCAGGTGTCGTGCCCGGTTACTTCGGCTACAAGTTTCTCGAGAGCCCCGGCGTCGGCAACGAAATCCTCGATGGTGTAGCCTTCGAGGGCGACGGTATCGATAATGACAACGACGGCATGGTCGACGAGTCGTGGACTGACGGCATCGACAACGATGGAGATTGGAATGCCGAGACGGACGATGTGGGCGTAGACGGCATTCCTGGCACCGGCGACGAAGGTGAAGGAGACGGCCTGCCAACCGCAGGCAGTCAGTTTGACATCACAAAGCCGGGCGAACCGAACTTTGAGTTCACGGATATCGACGAAAGCGATCAGATCGGACTCACGTCGTTTGCCTCACCTCCCTTTGCCGGCAACCGCATATCGAACGACGACCGCGTATGGAATTTCGTTCAGCCGGGTCGCTTCGACGTGGTCCCGACGGAGCCGGGCGACTACGTCTTCCTGTATGGTTCCGGCGACTTCAAGCTACGTGCGGGTGAGACGAAGCGGTTCTCGATTGCCTTGATCATCGGCGAAAACCTTGAGGACCTCTTCCTCAACTCCGAGACTTCGCAGCAGATCTACAACGTAGGTTATCGCTTCGCGAGACCTCCGGACAAGCCGATTGTCAAGGCGGTTGCCGGGGACGAGAAGGTCACTCTCTATTGGGGCAGTCGCTCAGAGGAGAGCATTGACCCGCTTTCGCGATCGAAGGACTTCGAGGGCTACGTGATCTACCGATCGACCGATCATGAGTTCAGCGATCTCCAGACGATCACCGACATCAACGGCTCGAGATTTCTCTTCCGGCCACTGACGACCGAGCGAGGCGTCGAGGCAAAGTTCGACCTCGATAACGGAATCCGGGGTCCGTCGCCGATACCCTTCCCTCAGCGAGGCGTGTCGTTTGATCTCGGAGATGACACGGGTCTGTTCCACACTTTTGTGGACTCGAACAATGTGATCAACGGGCAGACGTACTTCTACGCGGTGACCGCTTATGACCGCGGCTTCGAGGGCGGCGACGAAGGTAGTCTGCAGGGCGGCATCGCTCCGTCCGAATCGGCCAAGACAATCACTTACGACCCGACCACCGACCGCTACATCTTTGATGTGAACACGGTACAGGTCGTTCCGGGACCTCGCGTCGCAGGATACGCTCCACCCTCCATCGAGGCGGCCGGCGGCGTGGTTCAGGAGAGCGGCATTGGTACCGGCGACATCATGTTGAACATCATCGACGAGTTTGCGATTCCGGAGGGCGGGAGCTTCCGAATTGATTTCGACGAGGTCGGAAACGATTTGGTGTATACGGTAACAGACGAATTGCCGAAGGAAATCCGAATCAGGGCGGTCCTTGACAAAGGCTCTTCAGTACAGTTCGAGAACATAGTCAGTGAAACATTTGAGTTGCGATCCCTTGGTGGCGCCGTTCTCACGGAGGGAACCGACTATACATTGAACCCGGACAACGGAACCGTCATTGTTCTGACTGGCGGGGCCGTGGCGAACGGAGATTCGCTGATCGCCACCTTCAAGTATCAGCCCATCCAGGCGAGTGAC
>JAHHLP010000055.1 GCA_018679295.1 Rhodothermia bacterium | reverse complement strand
CGAGGACGAGGGGCAAAACTACGACCACCTCTTCCGATACAACCCGGACGGCCTGCCAACTACGTACGGGTCGTCGCGGTCCGTCACGTCGACGTATACAGTTGTTTTGGGCGGGCGCCACGTTCTCGATCTGAAGGGTGCATTCTTTAGTAACCGAGTCGAGTCGTATTTGTTTGAGGATCCTCTTGATGCTTGATACCCTGCCGACGATGCATTGAGGCAGCTCGGTGGAAACTTCTCCTTTGTTCGCGGTGGCGCCCGGATGGACTACTTCGAACGCAAGACGGAGACGTTCCTGGGCCGCGTCGATTTTCTCAGCCAGGTCACGAGACGCCATCAGGTCAAGGTCGGAGCCGAATTCAAGAATCACGATCTCTTTCTTGACAACTTCGAGATCAAGAACAACCCGTCCACGGGATTTGAGCCGGCCATCCCGATGGAGGGAACACCGGATCATGTAGCGTACACCCAGAAGCCGGTCGAAGCCGCGGCATATGTTCAGGACAAAATGGAGTTTGACTTCATGGTCGTGAATGTCGGTTTGCGGATCGATTATTTCGACGCTAAGGGAGAGGTGCTGGAGGATTTCGGTCGGCCGCGGTCGTCGCCGAGATTGGCGTCGGACGCCAAGTGGCAGTTGTCGCCACGGATCGGGCTCTCCTATCCGCTATCGGAAAGAGGCGCCGTCCACGTCTCCTATGGTCACTTCTTTCAGATGCCGCCGTTCGAATTTCTGTATGCAAACTCGGACTACATATACGATCCGGAGGAAGGAGTCGGCCGTGCGTTCGGGTTTGCGGATCTGAAGCCCCAGCAAACGGTCGCATACGAGATCGGCCTGCAGCAGTCGTTTACGGACCTGATCGGGGTAACGCTCACCGCATACTACAAGGACATCCGCAACCTCCTCGGTACGCGCATCGAGGTCATCCAACCGGGGTTCGATGAGCCCTTCCCGCTCGAGAAGTACGGACGCTACATCAACCGCGACTACGGTCAGGTGAAGGGGTTTACGGTTTCGTTTGAGAAACGCATGGCGGCCGGATATGCCCTGGACGTTGACTACACGTTCCAGATCGCGCGCGGCAACGCCAGCGATCCGCGTTCGGTGTTGCTCGACGAGCGAGCCGGCGTCGAACCAGAGAAACAACTGGTACCGCTTGACTGGGACCGGCGTCACCAACTGAATACGAGCCTGACGGTGGGCACGCCCGGAAACTGGCTGACCACACTTGTCGGAAGGATAGGGTCCGGACTCCCGTACACGCCCTCGCTCGCCGATGAGCGGATCGGCCTCGAGAATTCAGCAAGGAGACAGGGGTCTGTCACGTTCGATCTCTTCGCCACAAAGAATGTGCGGATCTCCGGCGTCGGAATTGCGCTGTTCACGCGGATCTTCAATGTGTTCGACACCGACAACGAGGTGGCGATCTACACGGACACCGGTCGGGCGTTTCCGAACCTACGTTTTCTACCCGGTGAACCACAGGGTCTCAACACGAAAGATGAGTTCCTGACGCGCCCTGATTTCATATCCGCACCGCGCCAGGTCACGGTCGGGCTTTCAATTTCGTTCTGAATGATGATCATGCGGAAAATGCAACAGATGCGCTTTGAATCTCGTGCCCTCCTCCCGCTGGCAGTGTCGCCGTGTTCGGTAAGTGCGCGCTCTGCGAGTCGGTGGTTGCGAGGATCGTCAGGCGGCAGCAAGACGGAAGTCGCGCGATGCGAACCGCGTCTTGGCATTGTGACGACGTGGTTGTCACTCGCTGTGATTCTCACGTTCTTGTCAGCTGACGTTTTTGCGCAGCGGACGCCCGATCCCAATCAGGGTAACAACCGTTTGACCCAGTGGGGTGTTCTGGACGGCAACCGCGTGCGTACGCTTTATGCCAATCACGGAGAAATCGCCCGGTGGCCGGACCAGCCTTCCGGAGAATGGCCACGCGGCAGCGGCCACTCGTATGTGGACGGTGTGGCATTCATCGTAGCCGTGAAGACGCTGGACAGCCGGGGCCGTGTCATCAAGCCGATCAGCACGAACTATCGCGAGTTTATCGATCGCGACCCGGAGTCGCGGGAGCCCTGGGGATGGGCACCTGTGCCGGGGTATTCGAACCCGCGCCAGGAATCGCCCGCGCGAAGCGACGATGAGTCGACCTGGCCCGCGGAGTGGCCGGATCGACCCGTCGACTGGGCCGGTCAGTGGAACGGCTTCTTCGGCAGGGGCGTGCAGAACGCCGATGTGGAAACGTATTTCGTTTTCGACGACAGTCCCGACAGGGAATGGACGCTGTCTCCTTATCGCTTCTTCCCGTGTCCTGAGGATACTACTCGCGGTGGTCTAGGTCTTGAAGTGTCTGCGCGTGCCTTCCAGTGGAATCACCCGCTGGCGCAGGACGTCATCTTCTGGCTCTACGAAATCACCAACGAATGCTCGGTGGACTACGAAGAGGTCTTCTTCACGCAGTACATCGACTGGGGAACGGGCGGCACGGACGATTCAGGCGATGACGAGGGAGCCTACAACACCCGCCTCGACCTGGCCTTCTCCTGGGACTTTGACGGCATCGGAACGCCCGGCATGTGGGGACCGGTAGGGACCGCAGGATATGCCTTCCTCGAGTCGCCAGGCATTTCTACCGACGGTGTCGACAACGACGAAGACGGGATCACCGACGAGCGCCGAGATGGTGGTCCGGGGCAGCTCCTCACGGGATCAGATGCGATCCTGGCGTACGTGGAGGCTAACTACGATGTAAGTCGTTTCACTGATTTCTATCAGAGCATCGAGCTGCGGCCGGCATTCGTCGCGGGCAGGTGGTGGACGGGGGACGAGGAGATGGACTGGGTTGGTTTTCAGGACCTCAACGGTAGTGGTGAATGGGATCCGGATGAACCCCTGAATGACGACGTCGGGGAGGACGGGCTCGACCCGGCCGCTCCCAATTACCCCGGCAGGGATGTGGGTGAAGGCGATGGCCGACCCACCGCCGGCGAACCCAACTTCGATGCCCTTGACAAGGACGAGTCGGACCAGATCGGCCTCACTGGATTCGCCGTTTTCAATGTGCACGATTACGAGCTGATCAACGACGAGGAGGACTTCGACATTTTCGCGCAGGCGCTGCCGCCGCTCGACGACATCGTCCTCGAAGGCGGACGTAATCTGGGCATGTTTTTTTCGTCCGGTGCCTTTCCGCTACGCGCCGGGCAAACTGAGCGGTTCTCGATGGCCCTGATCTTTGCCGAGAAGGACTTCACCGATCCGCGCAACATCGAGAACTCGGCTCTCGCGCGCAAAAAGGAAACAGTGCAGCAGATTTACAACGCCGACTACCGGTTCGCGCGCCCGCCGAACAAGCCGACACTCACTGCGATACCGGGCGACGGGCAGGTAACCCTCATATGGGACGACGTGGCCGAGAAGTCATTCGACCCGTTTCTGCGCGAGATGGACTTCGAAGGCTACATGATATTCCGATCTACTGAGCCCAACTTCGAGGAGAATCTCACTATCACCGATTCGTTCGGCAATAAGATCTTCCAGAAACCGATCGCGCAGTTCGACCTCCAGAACGGACTGCGCGGACCACACCCGGTGTCGGTCAACGGCGTCCAGTTTAATCTGGGTGTCGACAGCGGGCTGCGCCACACGTTCATCGACCGCGACGTAGTTAACGGCCAAACCTATTACTATGGTGTCGTGGCCTACGATCGGGGGCTTGTCGCGCGTGATGCCAACGGAGTTGTGACGACGGACCCGGACGGAAACGTGCGCGGGCTTTCGCCCAGTCTTACGACCGCTGTGGTCAAGAATGACGTTGCCGGTAACATCACGACCGACATCAACACTGCATCCGTTGTCCCGCGTGCTCCGGCCGCAGGTTATGTGCCGCCGGAGTTGAGTGATGTGGAGATCAGTACGATCGGTACGGGAACGGTGCAGCTTGATGTGGCAGCTCCTGAGCTGATCACCGAGGAGGGCACCTATGAGCTGCTGTTCACGAACGACGCACTCTGGCAGAACGGTCCGGACGTGCGGTATGCGCTGACGAACACGACGACGGGGACGGTACTCGAAGAGGGAACCGTGTCGGGTGGGCGCCGGGAGATCCCTCCGCTGCAGGGATTCATCGTCGACATTCGAAATGAGACAGCGGTTGCGGTTATAGATACGACCGTGCGATACAACGGAAACGGCGGAACGTTCACTCCGGTCGTTCGGCCTGCCTCGGCGAGTTCCAGCGTCAGCAGCCGCTTCACGGCATTGCCCGCAGACTTCGAAGTGCACTTCACTGAAAGCATTGCGGACACCTCGTTGCGGCTGGCATTCGGCATGCAAGAGATCCCGACGCCCTTCTACGTCGAGAATCTTACAACCGGCCGCAGGCAGGGCTTCGTGATTATCGAAGACAATCCGGATTTGCGCAATGGTGCGTACGATCACGGCGACCAGATCATACTCGTCAGCGGCGATTCTCCGGACACGGAGCCCATGTTGGCAGGTGGGAGGTGGCGATCGAACTGGCTGGTTCGATTTGTACCTCCGGACCCCGTCCTCGATCCGGGCGTGCCCGTTGTGCCTCCCGCGCCCGGCTCGTCGCTGCTTTTCCGCACAAGCAAGCCGTTTCAGACCGGTGACCGAATCAGTTTCCACGCGACGCCCCCATCTTTTCAGACGGAACTGGCGAAGGAGTTGCTTGACGACATCTTCGTCGTGCCTAACCCGTACGTGGCAACAAGTGACTTCGAACCGCCTAACACGTTCCGAGCGGGACGTGGGGAACGTCGCATCTACTTCATGAACCTACCGCCGGAGTGTACCATCCGGATCTACACGATAACCGGCCGTCTGGTGAAGGTGCTTCAACACTCGTCGTCTATCGACAACGGACAGCTGGCGTGGAATCTCGTTTCGAGAGATGAAATGAACATCGCATACGGCGTCTATCTCTATCACGTCGACGCTCCCGGCATCGGTGAGACGATCGGAAGATTTGCGGTGATCAAATGAGAACTGCAATGGCTGCCAACAAACGTCGGAGTTTCATCCGCACAACATCTCGTATCGGCGAATCAATTCGGCGTGTCGGGGTGTCTTCCCTCGAAATACTATGTCGGCCAGACCGGTTGCCGTTGGCACCGGTGCAGTTCGTGCGGATGCCACTCGTGCTCGCGTCCTTGCTGATCATGCCGCTCGTGAGTGAGGCACAGAGCGTCTCGAAAGTCGGCACGACGGCCGCCGATTTCTTGCAGATCGGCGTCGGTCCCAGAGCGCAGGCGCTCGGTGGCGCGTTCGTCGCGATGGCGGACGATGCCACGTCCCTCTACTGGAACCCCGCAGGTCTTGCGCGCACGTCCGCCAGCGAGGCGTTCGCCACCCACAGCGAGTGGCTGGCAGATGTCAACTTCGACTATCTGGGTGTCATGCTGAATATGGGCGGGCTGGGCACGGTCGGCGCTTCAGTGACGATGCTCAGTGTTCCGGACATGCTCGTGCGCACCGAGGATCGGCAGGAAGGGACGGGGGAGACATTCGATGCTGCGGACATGGCGATCGCGCTTTCGTACGGGCGTGCGATAACGGATCGTTTCCTGGTTGGCGTCAACGCCAAGTTTATCCAGCAGCGGATCTGGCACTCCTCGGCAAGCGGGTTTGCGATTGACATCGGGACACAGTTCAGGACGGACTTTTTCGGTGGGCTCACCATCGGAGCCGTACTGTACAACTTCGGGACCGATATGAGGCTAAGCGGCCGGGATGCTCGGACGTTTGTCGACCCGGATCCGATTCAGTTGGGCAACAACGACCGCATCCCGGTTAACTACGAACTCGATGCGTTCGACCTCCCGTTGAACTTTCAGTTCGGTCTTAGCAGCCGTCCGATCGACACGCGTATGCATCGGTTGACCGTAAGTGTGGACGCCTTGCATCCCGCATCGAACTATGAGAGTGCCAATGTGGGCGTCGAGTACGGATTCCAGCAGCGCATTTTCTTCCGAACGGGTTTTCAATCCCTGTTTCTTGACGACAACGAAGGCGGGTTCTCAGCAGGACTCGGGGTCCACCAGCGGCTTTTCCAGGGCGGGCTTGCGAAACTGGACTACGCTTATCGATCCGCCGGACGGTTAGGAGGCGTGCATGTGATGGGTCTCGGAATCACCTTTTGAAGGGGGCATTGTGCTCCGAGGCGGTCACTCTGATACAATCGAAGATGACGGGAAGTGCGCAGGGATCCGGGAGACGAATCGCCGCAATGGTTGTGCCGGTTGGGTTGCTCCTTCTCGCGGCCTGCGGTTCCGCTTCCGAATCGGTGCCGAGCGATGGGGTTATCCGGCTGACCTATTGGAGCGCCCAGAATCCCCAGGAGCAGCAGTTGGCCGAGTATCTCGTGAGGGGCTGGAACGCCGAGCACCCAGGAGTGCAGGTCCTTCTTCAGCCGCTGCCGGCCGGCCAGTCGAGCGAAGAGGTGTTGTTGGCAGCTATCGTCGCCCGAACGACGCCGGACATCTGCTCGAACATCTGGCCGGGTATCATGAGCGACTTCATCCGAGCGCGTGGGGTGCTCAGGCTGGATACTTTTCCCGACTTCGATTCGCTCATGCAGAGCCGCGTACCTGCCGAACTGATCGATGGCTTTCGAGCCGTTGACGGAGGGTTGTACCAGATTCCGTGGAAGACAAATCCCATCATGATGCTATACAACCGTAGCCTTTTCGAGGCGGCGGGTATCCGGGTTATGCCGCGGACCTACAGCGAATTTCTGTCCGGCGCTGCGAAGCTCACCGTGGATCGCGACGGCGACGGCCAGCTGGACCAGTGGGCAGGATATCGGCGACCGCTGCCGATCTGGCACGAGCGAAGGTTCGACTACTACGCTTTTTACATAGGCGCGTCGGGTGGCAAGACGCTGTTCGAGGACGGTGAGATACGCATCGACACCGCGGCCTCGAACGCCGTGTTCTCGTTCTTCCACAGCCTGTACGCCAACAAGTACTTTCCGCTCACGACGTTCCAATCGAGCCCGATTCTCTCGGGTAAGGTTGCCACGGAGTTTGTCGGTCCCTGGCAGATCGGTTGGCTGGAGGAGAACGCGCCACAGGGATTCGAGTATGGTTTCGCGCCCCTGCCCTTGCCGGACGACTACGAGGGGCCGGCATATACGTTCGGCGACTTCAAGAACATCGTGATATTCGCGGACACCAAGCATCCTCAAGAGGCCTGGGAGTTCGCCAAGTACCTGGTTTCGAAAGAGGCGGACCTAAAGCTTCTCGAGTACAGCAAACAGATACCGGTGCGGTCGAATCTCCTCGGGGATTCGACATACGCTCCTTTTTTCGCCTCCAACCCGAGCGTTATTCCCTTCGCGGAGCAGGCCGAGCGTACGCTGGGTGAAGACGGAGTCGGGTCGTTGCAGGAGATCCTCGACGCGATCGCACAGGAGTTCGAGGCGGGATCGGTGTATGGCGTGTACCCGCCGGCGGAGGCGACGCGGCGAGCGATCGCACGGATAAAACTGATTCGCGAATGGGATTCCTGATCCAGGCTGCACGATAGCCGACCTGAAGACGACGAGATGCAAAGACGGAGCAACACCGCAGTCAAATCGAGCACCGGCCGCCATTCGGACCGACTTGGCTACCTGTTCGTCGCTCCGTATGTCGTGCATCTGCTGATCTTCTTTGGGTACCCGCTGCTCTTCGCTCTGGTCCTGGTCTTTCACCGGTGGGACATCGTCACGCCCATGGAGTTTGCCGGCACGAAAAACTTCGTTCGGCTGATAGGAGATGGACTGTTTTTTCGGGCGATGCTGAACACGGGCTTGTTTTTGATCATCCATATTCCACTTCAGATCATAGTGGCTCTGTTCTTCGCGGAGCTCCTGAATGGTAAGCTCAAGGGCCGATCGTTCTTCCGGACGGTGTACTTCCTACCGGTTGTCGTCTCGGGCGTAGTGATCACCATTCTGTTCCAGCAGCTTTTCGCGTTCGACACCGGCTTCATCAACGGGTTGATAGCGGCACTCGGAGGGGAACGCGTCCCATGGCTCGTGTCCCCGCAGTGGGCCATGCCGTCGATTGCCATAATGGCGACGTGGAAGAACGTCGGGTTTTATGTGATTCTCTTTCTCGCGGGTCTTCAGAACATTCCCGCAAGCCTCTACGAAGTCGCCGAGATCGATGGCGCGGGCACATGGAAGAAGTGGTGGCACATCACGTTTCCCATGCTCAACCCGACGGTCGTGACGGTGATGATTCTATCGACGATCGGCGGATTCTCGTTGTTTATCGAGCCGTACGTTCTTACTGGCGGCGGTCCGCTCAACAGCACGCTATCCGCGCTTCTGTATATCTACAATCAAGCGTTCTACTTCAATCACATGGGCTACGCGGCGACGCTCGGGATCTGTTTCGCCATGGTCATCCTCGTGTTTGTGGTCTTGCAGCGCCGCGTCGTGGAGTCGGAAGTCTACGCCGCGCCTGGAGGAGCATAAGTGTGAAGAAGGTTCTGGCATATCTGGCTCTTACGATCGGCGCGGTGGTGTTCGTGTATCCGTTCCTGTGGATGTTCTTTGCGACGTTCAAGCCGGAGCTGGAGATCGACAGCCTCGCGCTGCTGCCGGAGCAGTGGACGATTGAGAGCTTCCGCATCGTGTTCACTTCCATCCCGATCGAACTGGCGTTCCTGAACAGCGTGATCGTCGCGGTAGCTGTTACGGGATCGGCGCTGGTGTTCGGGTCGATGGCGAGCTATGCGCTGGCGAAAATGAAATGGCGCGGACGGGACACGGTCTTCAACCTGATTCTCTTCACGATGATGGTTCCGTTTCTGGTGATGCTGATCCCGCTCTACACGTTGGTCGTCGCGTTCGGCTGGACGGATTCGCTCGTCGGCCTGATC
>JAHHLP010000108.1 GCA_018679295.1 Rhodothermia bacterium | reverse complement strand
GTGCTACAGCAGACGGTCGCGTGATGTCCTCGCCACGCACGTCGATCCTGATCGGCTTTTTGTTGCACAGAACACGCTGAATACAACAGAGCTGTTCGAGTTGCGAGATAAGTTGTTGAAGGAGGGCCGGAGCCAAGTGCGAAAGCGACTCGGTTTGCCGGATCAACCGACGTTTGTCTTCGTGGGCCAGCTGGTTGCCAGAAAGGGAACCGACGACCTTATATCATTCATCAAGGCGATAACGGAACGACAACCGGCTACTCTAGTGATCATCGGCGATGGTCCGGAGCGTGTATCTATGGAAGAGAGCGTAACGGCGCAAGGGTTGGACGATCACGTCCGATTTCTCGGCTCGATCTCTGACGCAGACAAGTTGGCCCCACATATTTTTGCTTCGGACGTGATGGTCATCCCTGGCTATGTTGGCCTCGTGATTAACCATGCCTTCAGTTTCGGCGTACCGATTCTGACGCAAGATCCTCCCGACGACACGCCGTTTCACGGGCCTGAGATCGAATCGCTCGTAGTGGGTGAAAATGGATTGATGGTTCGCAGAGAGCCGGGCGCACTAGTGGCAGGAGCCTTGCGAATACTCGAGGATCGACCGCGCTTCTCGGATAACGCATTGGAGTACTGCCGGCAGCACCTTGCCGTTGAACACCTCATAGACACGATCGAAGAGGCCCTGAAATTTGCTACGCAAGATGGAAGGTCAGGTTAGTCTGTACTTAAGGCGGGTTCTGGCCGACGAAGATTGCGGAGTCGGTAGAAACCGTTTCGCTGAAACCGGCTCACGGTGAGCAGCGACACCGAAAATACTGTTCAATCCGGCGGCCGAAAGGACCTGATAGTACTTGGGTTCTTTCCACCGCCGGTTACGGGCCAGTCGATCCTGACAGCTCAGTTCGCCGAACACATGCAGCAGGATTGGGATGTCCATCGTGTCAATCTCTCGCCACCCGACGAGGGTGACTACGTTCAGTGGAAGTCAGGCTTCAGCCCGGCGCGCGCAAAGCACTACCTGGCGAATCGTCGACAAGTACGGGAGAATCTCAAATCCAGACCGCACGCCACGGTCGTTTGGCCGGCTATTTCGCCGAGCCCTTTGGGCCACCTTCGAGATCTGATCGTGGTCGCACCCGCATTCAACCCGAAGCAGCCCGTAATGGGAGTGGTTCACTGGGGCAGTTTTCACCGGCTGTTTGAGTCGTCGCTGACTCGGGTCACTGCAATCAAGCTCGTTGGTCGACTACAGGGGCTGGTATTCAACGACGAGGTACTCGCCGAACGGTGTGCAGATTGGGTTCCTCCAGAAAAGCGGTTCATCATGCGCAACACCGTGGGAGCCGACATGCTCCTTGACGACGCAGCGGTGGAGAACAAGATTAAAGCCGGTACGGAGAAGTCGGACTTGCACATCCTGTTTCTGAGCAACATGATCGAGTCAAAAGGCTACCTTGACTTGCTCCGTGCTTTGCAAATCCTGAAAGAACGAACGATTCGATTCCGGGCAACCTTCGCCGGTGGATGGGAGGCCGACCAGGACGAGAAGGATTTCGCAGACAGAGTGCAGACGTACGGATTGGAAAGCTACGTGCGGCATCTGGGATCCGTTCGCGATAGGAGCTTGGTTCGGCGATTGTTTCTTGAGGCGGACGTGTTTGTTCTTCCGACTTACTATCCCACGGAGGCGCAGCCGCTATCAATTGTGGAGGCACTCAACGCAGGCACCCCTGTAATCACCACACGGCACGCGAGTATCCCAAAGATGATCGTCGGTGACCGCGACGGGCTCTTCGTCGGGCAGCGCGACCCTGGTGCAATTGCGGGCGCGCTGAATCACCTGGCAAACCGAGAGCACTGGATGAGATTTGCGCGAGGTGCCCGCGATCGCTTTGAGCAAGTATTTCATCCCAGGATCATCACAGCCCAATGGAATGAGTTGTTGTCGGGGGCTGTGTAGCCAGGTACTGGAACGCGGCCGGATGAACGGTGCGCGAGTCTGAAGCGGGTCGTGTCATTGTCCCGGCACGAGAACCGAAAGGAAAGCCTCCGCTATTCGGTCGATGTTGAAAGCTTCTTCCGCGTGCGCCCGTGCCCGACGCCCCATTTCCTCGATGCCCTCGTCCGCCAACACGAGTGTTTCGGCCGCATGCACAAACGCGGATGAGTCGCCCGGATCGACAACGAGTCCCGCCTCAGCGCTGCGGACGATTTTGGCGGCAAGATTCTCCTTGGGTACGGCCAGCAGAAGTGGCCGACCCGCGCACAGGTACGATAACACTTTCGACGGCACGGAGTACGTTCCTGCGTCTGGCTCCAGCAATGCAACAAGAACGGCGGCTGTCCCCATCACGTCGGGAAGTTCGTCAAAAGGACAGTAGTCCATCACGAGGAGGTTCGGAAGGCCTTCCTGACTCGCTTCCTCGCGCAGCCAGTCTGCGCCCATCCCCTGTGAGAGGACGACGATCCGGAAGTCGTTCCGCTCTCTAAATCGGAGCGCGAGTTCGAGCAAAAGCTCGGGGTTGTGCTTCATCCCGAGAGTGCCCGTATAGATAAAGCACGTCTTGTCCGCGAGCCCGCGCTTTTGCGACCACTCGTTCTCTTTCGGCCGGACGGGCATCTGATCCAGCGGCGACCAGTTCTCGATCACGGTGATACGGTGGTCGTCAATGCCCCAGTCTTTCATCAGCGGACGGAAGTCGTCTGTGATCAGGACCACTGCATCGCTTGCGCGCAGCTGCCGGCGTTCCATCCTCATGTAGTGGTTGCCGATGACGTGGCCCACGACCGGCAGCTTCTTGCGCAGGATCCGGTGGGCGGCTACCCCGAGCACATCCTGAAGCCAAAACACGAAGCGAATGCCGGCTTGCGCGCAATAATCCTGTAGCGCCTGTTGAGCATCCAGGGGCGTATTGCCCGACAGCACAACGTCCGGGGAGATCTCGGCGACCGCACCCCGCAGCAGCCGCCCGTAGGATCGTTCCTGGCGCCAGCGCTTGAAGAAGGAGTACTTGCTTACATCCTCTTTCAGCTTTATCGGGCGGATTGTGAGTCCATGCGGATCGTCTGCGCGTGGTTCAAGACCGGCTCGTGGCGTCGTCCACAGCGATCGGCAGTAGATGTGGGTTACCTCATGTCCTCGACTTGCGAGAGAACGGCTGAGCTGCACCGGGAACGGGTAGCCGCCATAGTCGTGGACGACGATCTTCATAGCAGGCGACTTGCCCGATCTGTCTATTTTCGCGCGGCAATGATCAAAGCGATGATCGAAGCGACCGACCCGATAGTCTGCAGGATGATCTGCGTAGTCCTGAACTTCTGATCCGCTTCGATGCGCTTGTTCTCCATCTCGATACGTTTGTCCTCCACGGCGAGCCGGCTCAGCTCGGCGGAATCGGCGAGGTATTCTCGGCTGTCGACGAAGATCATGTCACCTGGTTCTACCAACGAGTCCTCGCCCCGTCGATACGCACCCGTACCCGCCTCGATGAGAAAGGCGTCGGCGGCCAGGTCGGCTCTTCCGCCCGCGGCAGCCAGGTAATGCGAAACCGGTCTGCCCGGTTCGAATGCGATGAATCCGGCGCGGTTGACTTGGCCGAACACGAAGACCGTCCCGTCATCCTTCGGAACGACCAATCTGTCTCCCTCGAACAGACGAACGCGCGCCATATCCTCTTGAGAGGCTTCAGCCAGGTTTATTGCCACGCGTCGCTGCGATTGAAGCTCACGCGTCACATAATTGGCGCCACGCCAGTCAAGCGGTGCAAGCCGAATTCGCTGCAGGACGGCGGAGGTGTCGGGCAAGAACAGCGGCGGCATGTTCGGTCCAAGAGGCAGCCCGACAAATCGAACGGGGAACTCGGACATAGAAAAGGCTGCACGTCGCTCGACGTACGCTCCCCGCAACAGGGCATTCTGGCGAAAGCCGCCGACCGCGTCGATCAGGTCCGACAGGCTGGTCTCGCCTGTCGTGATCGGGTACGCTCCCGGATATCTGACAGCGCCTTCCGCAAGGGCAACACCGCCGTTACGCTCGCGCCCGAGTGCGAAGTACAGTTGGTCAAGTGGCCGTATATCAATCATCCCGAGATCATCACCGCTGGCATTCGCTACCGAGGGAACTGCCGAGGTGGTTCCGTCCGGGCTGCGGCGAGTGATCCTGACAAGCTGATACCGATCATCTACGTCAACACTTCCTGTAGCCAGAGCGAGTAGGTCCGCGACCGTATCTCCGTTCCGATACTCGTAGGTGCCGGCAAACGGGACATCTCCGTTAACAAAAACCGACCGGTCGGATGGATCGTAGCCGCCGACGCGTATTACGTCGCCGTCCCGGAGATACGGGTTGTAGAGCGTCTCGCCTGTGATGAGATAGCGCATCAAATCGGCGGTGCGAGTGCTGCCGTCGATTCCCGTGATGGAGACGTTGCGGAAGGAGGGTTGAAAACGGAGGTTGGTGGTTGCAGGGCGCGTCGTATCGGCGAACGCCAGAGACATCGCATCCAGGACCCGGCCGACCGGCATCACGAGATACCGGCCCGGTGATGATACCGCCCCGACTACGTGAACGTAGAATTGTCGTGGTTGCAGAAGCGTAGCGGAGGCGGGTACGTTGCGGTATGCCAATTTCAACCGGGCGTGTATGTCGTCCCGGGCATTGGCTAGCGTGAGCCCTGCCACTTGAACGGCACCCGCATCGGGAAGCGCCAGATGTCCGTCGGCGCTCACAGTGACCGGGATCGATATCGACGGGACGCCGCCGATACTGATCTGAAATACGTCTCCGGGACCGACACTATAAGTCGCCGGGTCCACGGCCCCCTCCTGCGGAACGCTGCTCGCTGAGCTCGCGGATTGCGCCATTCGCTGACGCAGCAGATCAATCGGGTTTTGGTCCGACGACCGCGTCGAGGCGCCGCTGATTTGTCCGATCGCATCGTTCGCAGCCGCTCCTGCGAGCAGCAGCGCCACCGCGATGCAGAGTACTCCTTTTGAGACGCTTCCGATCTCAGTCATCGGTCACGAACATTTGTCGGCGTGAACTGTGCGAATGAAGTGAAGTTGTATGCTCTGAGCGAGGCGAACGAGGTCAGTCCGCCGGGTTGAAGTGGTAACGGGTATCTTGATACGCGCCGTGGGCAGAGCCTACATGATTAGAACCATTTAAACTACAACCACCTGCCGCGATTCGCAAAGACGTGCGCCTCCACACCCTGACTTGCCAATGATGCCGGAGCACCCTGCCTACGCAAAGATAAACCTGGGTCTTCACGTGCTGAGCCGTCGCGACGATGGATTCCACGAGATAGAGACAGTAATGCTGCGGATCGGTTGGGCGGATCGGCTGCGACTAGCGGTACGCGATGATTCCGACATCGTGTTCGGGTGCTCCGACCCTGACCTTCCCACCGATCAGTCGAATACCTGCGTACGTGCGGCATCGCTTCTCCGACAACGCTTTTCTGTAGATCGCGGAGTCGACATCTATCTCGACAAGCGCGTCCCCTACGGGGCGGGTCTTGGCAGCGGATCGAGCGACGCGGCAACAGTTCTCACCGTGCTTCGGAACTCCTGGGGTCTGGACTGTTCCGACGAGGAGTTGATAGATATCGCGGCCGAAATCGGTTCGGACGTTCCCTTCTTTATCCGGGGATTGCCGGCTTTGGCGACGGGCCGGGGGACCGAGTTGGTGCAACTGAGATGCTCGGGGACTCCTTTCGAGTTGACGTCCTCTATAGCCGTCGTCGTGCCTCGGCTCCATGTGTCCACACGGGAGGCATATGCAGCTGTCAGACCGCGATCTACGTCAAGGCCAGATCTCACGGAAGTGGTTTGCACCAGAGACATGGCTCGCTGGTGCGAGGAGCTCACGAATGATTTTGAGGCTCCTCTCCGTTCGCGTCACGAGGAACTGGATGAGGTATTCCGGGCGTTTGCGAGCAGCGAGGCCTCGTACGTCTGTCTCTCAGGTTCGGGGTCCGCTGTGTTTGCGCTCTTCAAGTCTGCGGAACAGGCAAGGTCCGCCTTGTCGCAGGAGCAGTTTGCTCAAATGCGCACCTGGCACGGTACAGCCGTATGAGGCCTGCCCTTGCCCACACGAACGATGCTGGGTGACCCGGCAAAGTGACGATTATAGGCCGCCGCGGACGACGATAATCCTACCAGCCAACGCGGCCACGCTCGCGTCGATTCTGCTTGTCATCGATACCGTCTTCGTTGTCCCCTTCGTCGAGCGCCCCCGTGGCGCCTATGGAGATTCCGAGATCTCCCAGCGACGGGAATCGAGCGTTGCTGAGCACCGGCTCTTCACCCTCGAGGGCCTCTCTCAGGAACTCCCCAACGAGAAACAGCGCGTTGTGCGCTCCCTGGCCCCACCAGTCTGAACGGAATGTCACCCGCCGATCATTGAACCCGACCCAGGCCCCGATGACAAGCTCCGGGTGCATGGCCATGAACCAACCGTCCGCGTTGTTTTGCGTCGTGCCCGTTTTTCCGGCGAGGTCGAACTCGTAAAGGCCAAACTGATTGCGGATTCGGACGCCGGTGCCATAGCGAATAACGTCGCGCATCATGTCGAGGACGGTATATGCCGTCTCCTGCGAGATTGCCATTCGCGGCTTCGGCTCGTTCTCATAGATGACGTTTCCGAACCGGTCATGGATGCTCGTAACCACCACGGGCTCGTTATACTCGCCGCCGCTGGCCAGTGTGCTGTAGGCTGCGACCAGTTCGAGCAGCGTTACGTCGGAGGCGCCGAGCGCAATCGAGGGCACCTCCTCGAGCCGACTCTGAATACCCATGCGTCTCGCGTAGAACGCTACCTCTCTCGGGGAAACGAGCATGACCAGGCGGCCCGTGACCGTATTCTTTGAGCGAGCGAGGCCTTCGCGGAGCGTGAGCAGTTCGCCGGATCCAAGGCTGTCGCTTCCCGAATTACCCGGCTGCCACTCGTTGCCGAGCGCGTCCACGTGATAGAATGTTGAATCCTTGAGTTCGTGCAACGGCGAGTAGCCGTTGTCAATGGCGGCTGTGTACACAAATGGCTTGAACGTTGAGCCTGGCTGCCTCTTTGCCAGTGCTACATGGTCGAACCAGTCCTGGGCCAGGTCCCGGCCGCCCACCCATGCCTTCACATGGCCCGTGCGTGGGTCCATGGCCACCAGGCCTGCTTCCAGTCTCGTCTTGACGGTCCGAAGTGAATCCATGAAGGACTCGTTAGCGCGTAGCTCGGCCAATGCCTCGGCCGTGGACTTGCCGTCGTTGCGAAGCAAGCGAAACGGCTCGGACTCCCGGATGAAGGCATCCACGGTGCTCTTCTTCGAGTTCCAGAAGTACTCGAAGGGCTCGTAGCCGGTCTTGGTCTGGTAGGGCTCGAGACTTGTGCTTAATTCGTAGCCAGAGGCTCGGCTCCATTCGTAGTCGACGACCGCCTGAAGCTTGTCCATGTACGCGTACACCGCATTCTGGTCAATCTCCTGCATCCGGGAGTCGAGCGTCGTGTACGTAAGAAGGCCGTCCGAGTAGACGTCGAACCCGTTTTGCTTGCCCCATTCAGCGGTCCAATTGCGGACGTACTCAGCGAAGTAAGGAGCCAAGCCCTCGGTGATCTCGGAGGATCTGTAGCTGGTGTCTACCGGTTTGTCTCGGTTAGCGGCGAGGAATTCCGCGGAAATGACCCCGTGCTTCTCCATCTGTCCGAGAACAGTGTTCCGGCGCCGCCGGGCGTTCTCGGGGTTGCGAACGGGGTTGTAGCGTGTGATTGCCTGGAGCATGCCTACCAGCGTTGCACCTTCAAGCACGTCGAGGTCAGCCGGGGACTTGCCAAAAAAGGTTCTCGCAGCCGCATCGATGCCAAAAGCGTTGTTGCCGAACTCGACAGTGTTCAGGTACATCTCGATGATCTCACGCTTGGTATAGCGGCGCTCAAGTTGTACCGCGGTAACCATCTCCTTCAGCTTGCGCGGAACCGTTACCTTTTTCCCGATCTCCTCGTTGTACAGGTTCCTGGCAAGTTGCTGCGATAGCGTGGAGCCACCCTGAGGATCCCCACGAAGTACGTGGTACGGGATAGCCATGGTGCGGAACAGATCGATGCCCCAGTGGGAGAAGAACCTGTGGTCCTCGGTCGCGACGAGGGCGTTGACCGTGTTCGGGGAGATGTCTTCAAAACTCACCCAGGACCGATTCTGACGAGCGTAGCGCTGCAGTTCCTCGCCGTCGGCTGTGTAGGCGACCGTCGCCAGCTGGAAGTCGGGGTTCTCCAGCTGTTGGAGCGATGGGAGGTCGTCTGCCAAAGTAAGCAGGTAGAGACCCACCGCCAGGGTACCGGCAATGAGCAAGAAGATGATTGCCCCAAGTGCATAGACTGCCTGCGCCTGCCTGGCACCTTGGGTTCGACTGCTGACGTAGTCGCGTACCCGGTCACGATAGTCTCGAAGGCGCTCCTGGAGACTGTTTTCTCCACCGGAGGGTGGCTGACCATTGGAGCGCCGCACATCGGGATTGCCGAAGTACTCGCGAAGCTCTTTGTCGGTGTGCTGGTATTGGTCCATTTCAGATGCGGAGCAGCCTCGGCCGGATAAAAGGCGAGCCTAGGCTAGACCAAACGTTTGGCGGACTTCCGTATTGCCTTCCGGCTGGGTTTCAGGGGTGCGTTGTGATCCGAATCTAGCTTCTGAATACCAAACAACGTCGTTGCCGTTCCAGCGGCCCTGACGAACGAGGCCGTGTTCACCGCTGGGACTGCCTATCGCGACGATCTGACCTTTCTCGCCCGGCTGCTGCGAAACTGCTTGCAGGGAGACCACGCTTCGATCATGATGCCAGCTTCCCGTGTTGGCATAGAGTCCTTGAGGCCACTCGATCAACTCAGCATGATGACTATGTGCAAGCACGATGAGATCTCGGCCGTCTGACAACATTTTCTGCGCGGCCGACCGCAGTCGGTCAATCACGGCAGGTTCGGGGGAATCGCTGGATTCAAGTCTGTTCTTAACGAAGCGGGTGAACCTATAGGCGAAATCGGCAGGCAGCAGGGTTCTGTAAAGTGCCATTGAAAGCGGGTGTCTCGTGGCGCCGTGAATGATACGGGCGACTCGGCTGCGTCCCACAGAATCCCCGTGTGACAACGCTACGCGACAGCCGCCGATCGATATCTCGTGTGTTTCTCGCACGATCAAAACGCCGAGCTCCTCCTCGAAATAGTCGAGGTGCCACGGGTCGTGATTGCCGACTACGTAGATCACCGGTACGCCCGACTCAGTCAGATCAAACAGCGACGCGAGAAAGCGGAAATACCCCTTCGGCACAAGGTGGTGGTACTCGATGAATTGATCGAAAACGTCACCAAGAAGGAAGAGACCTTCCAGGTCTTCCCGATGCCTTTCAATCAAATGCAGCAGATCGTCTTCCTTGACACGGTCCTGGTCTCGTGTACCCTTCCCAAAATGCATGTCGGACACCAGGAGATACACAGGCGAGGAGATTTTGTGAAACGGAAAGGGGCTGCTGCGACGCTCAAACTTGGCCAGACGCTGAAGACAACATATTGCATCGGTCGCGCGTATGCACGCCTCAAGCTGCCATTCATAGCAAAAGTTAATGTATCAGAATTCTTACCGGGCGCCCACGCAGTTCACGGTATTCCCGCCAGTCATCAAGAATCTCCTGATCCTGAATGGGTTGGTGTATCTGGCGCAGATGGCGGCGGTGGCGACTCAAAACAACCCACTTGCAGAAGTGCTGAACGCGATGGCCCTGTATCCTCCAGGAGCGCCGGACGTGGGCTACACTATTTTCGGCCCGGGCCAGTTCGAGATTCCTGGCTTCTGGCCGTGGCAACTGGTGACCTACGGCTTCCTGCATGGCGGCCTCGGTCACCTCTTCTTCAATATGTTCGCCCTGTGGATGTTCGGGCTCCGGGTCGAGAACGAATGGGGGTCTAGGCGATTTGCCATATTCTACTTTACCTGTGTGATCGGCGCGGGCTTGATACAGATTCTGGTAATGCTCGGACAGCCGATACCTACCGTGGGAGCGTCCGGCGGCGTTTTCGGAATTCTGCTCGCCTTCGGAATGATGTATCCCAACGAGCCGATCTACATCTACTTCCTCTTTCCGGTCAAGGCGAAGTGGCTGGTCATCGGTTACGGGCTCTTTACACTGTATGCAGGGCTGTCAGGGAGTCAGTCGGATGTGGCGCATTTTGCGCACCTGGGCGGCATGATATTCGGTTTTCTGTTGATCCAGTTTTGGAGGGGCAAGCTACCTCTCAAGCCGGAACGCAGGATGTACTGGTAGAAAACCAAACCGCAGTCCTCGTGTATATGTGTACCGAAGCGTGGAATCTGCGAACAATGCGTCGAATCGTCAGATAATGGACGTCATCACACGATTTCGCATATGGTATTCGGCTCAGCCGCGCGCACTCCGCATGCTGCTGACCATTAACGTGGTTGCCTACCTCGTTTGGCAGCTCCTGCTGATGCACATCGATGCCACAAATGGTTTCGTGCGGGAGCAACTCGCGCTTCACTCCTCATGGCCGGGCGTCTTGCTCAAGCCATGGCAGTTCATTACGTACAATTTCCTGCACCTCGATTCGGGTCTGACCGGGCTGATCCACATCGGCTTCAACATGTTGTGGCTCGTCTGGATTGGACGCGAGTTTGAGCAGACCCATGGTGCGGACCGGCATCTTGCGATCTACCTGCTGGCGGGAATCGGCGGTGGTCTACTTTCGGTCCTGTTCGACGTAGTGTCGCCGGGCCAGTATGTGGTCTATGGGGCATCGGCTTCGGTTCTTGGTGTTGTCTCCACAGTAGCGACCAAGTATCCGCAACGAAGGATTGGGCTGCTGCTGATAGGAAATGTCCGACTCGTGTATTTGTTGATAGCC
>JAHHLP010000228.1 GCA_018679295.1 Rhodothermia bacterium | reverse complement strand
GCGCAGGGGCTCGGCTGGATGACGATGGAGGATCTGCAGTACGACGACGCGGGGAGGCTGCTGTCGGGCGCGCTCGCAACCTACAAGGTGCCGGACGTCTACTTCATGCCGGACGACCTGGAGGTTCGCTTCCTCGAGAACGCAGACGAGGCGCTCGGACCCTACGGTAACAAGGCCGTCGGTGAGCCACCGCTCATGTACGGCATCGGCGCCTACTTTGCGATACGCGACGCCATGCGCGCGTTCCGTTCTGAAGAACCATTTCCGTTCGTCGCCCCGATGACGCCTGAAAGGGTGCTGACCGGCATTCATCGCCAGGAGATAGAAAGGCTTCGTGCTATTGCCGAAGTGTCTGGAAACGGCTTCTCGGCGGCCGGCGCTCCCGAGGTTACGAAGCACGCCTCGGAGACTGACACCCAGCGATCGTGAGGCGAACTTTGTGCATCGTGTGAGATTCTGGTCGACGGTGGACCGGCTGCTGCGTGCCGGAGAGAACGTGTTTGTCGCCTTCGTGGTCCAGCATACGCTTCATTCTCCGGGAACGACGGGGGCGCGCCTGCTGGTATCGAGCGGTAGGACGGTGGACGGAACGATCGGAGGTGGAGCCATGGAGTTTGCTGTCGTAAACCGCGCGCATCACGTAGTAAGCGACCCCGGTTTCGAGCCGGAGATCCATCACCTCTATCATCGGGAAGATGCTCCTGGCGAGACGTCAGGCATGATCTGCGCCGGCGAGCAGATCAACGTCTACTGCGTGCTGAGCCCGAGTGTGGACGGTACTCTGATCGAGAAGATCGCAGACGCTGCCCGGTCGGATCGGTCCGGCGCGGTTACGATCGACGCATCCGGACTATCGTTCGCTGAAGGCAACGCGGAAAGTGCCGAACCGCAGTACGTACTCGAAGGCGCCGACACGAGCGAGTGGATGTTTCGCGAACAGCTGCTAAACCTGAGGCGTGTTGCGATCATGGGTGGGGGGCATTGCGGACTGGCGCTGTCGCGGCTGCTGTACCAACTCGGATTTGAAGTGACGCTGTATGAAACGCGGAAGGACGTAGAGACTTTCGTCGATAACACCTTCGCCCGCTCGAAGACGATCCTGCCTTCTTATGAGGAAGCTGCTGAACGCATTGAGCACACCGGCCTTACCGACGTCGTGGTGATGACGACCGATTTCCCGTCCGATGTCGCGGCGCTCAAGGGCATCGCGACCACCGGCGGATTTCGGAGTGTAGGTTTGATGGGCAGTCCAGCGAAGATTCACCGCATCCAGAAGGAGTTGCGGGCGTCGGGCGTCTCCCACCAATTCGTCGATGCGTTGCGGGCGCCGGTTGGACTGCCGATTCACAGCAACACTCCGGAGGAGATTGCGGTCAGCGTTGCGGCGCAGATTGTCCAGGATCGGAACGCTGAAGAGGCAGAGCGTCTTCGAACGCGGGAGGTGCGATGAGCGAGACGCCGTCCCTTTTTTCGATTCGAAGCCGCCGAATTCTGACGGAGGACGGTGTGGTGGACGGTCTCGTCGTCGTGTGTGACGGGAAGATCGAGGCGGTGCGGCCGGGTGAGGAGGCGGGTGGTGCCTCGAGCGTCATCGACGTTGGGGATTCCGTTGTAATGCCGGGCATCGTCGACACGCACGTCCACATCAACGAGCCGGGCCGGACCGAGTGGGAGGGATTCGAGACCGCGACCCGTGCAGCGGCGGCGGGTGGGGTGACGACGCTGGTCGACATGCCGCTGAACTCGATTCCGGCGACGACGAATGTGGAGGCGTTGGAGGAGAAGGTGCGCGCGGCCGAGGGCAAGCTGCACGTCGACTGCGGATTCTACGGCGGTGTGGTGCCCGGCAATGTGGAAGACCTGGTGCCGCTGGCTAACGCCGGCGTTTTCGGTTTCAAGGCATTCATGATTGATTCGGGTGTGCCGGAGTTTGCCGCGGTGGGTGAGCGTGACCTCCGCACCTCGATGTCCGTTATTGCAAATACAGATTTACCACTTCTGGTTCATGCCGAGGTCGACGCCTCGAGACCGCCGGCCCCGGGCCCACCCAACAGATATTCCTCTTGGCTAGCATCACGTCCACGAAGGTGGGAGAATCGTGCGATTGGTCTCGTCGTGCGGCTAGCGGAGGAAATCGATTGTCCCGTTCACATCGTACACCTCTCGTCGACGGACGCGCTAGTCCTCTTGAAGCGTGCTCGTGCTCGAGGAATCCCGGTGACCGTGGAGACCTGTCATCACT
>JAHHLP010000163.1 GCA_018679295.1 Rhodothermia bacterium | reverse complement strand
ATATTGACCATTGCGTTGCGGATCGGTTGCCGCTTTCGCGGCAATGACGCAGCATCGGTCTGCTATCCTGCATCGCCACGCAGCTTCTTCAGCATCTGAACAGCATTAGTGTTTGATGCGTTTCGCTCGAGCGACTTCTCGTAGAACTCCATGGCTGACTTCGTTTCGCCGGCGTTCATGTATGCCTCTCCGAGGCTGTCATAGACGTTGAACGAGTTGGGATAGGCCTCGACGTTCAGCTTGAACACCTCGGTGGCGGCAGCGAGTTGCCCCGCACCCATCAGCTGGTAGCCGAGCCGATTCATCTCGACTTCGGTAAAGAGACGCGCGGTAGAGGGATCGCCCCGAAGTGCCCGATACCTTTGCACCATACCGTCTACTCCTCCTTCAGCCAAGGCGTTGGTGAGCATCTGTGTGATCGAGGGCGGAGTGATCACCCGTATGCTGCTCTTTGGTATCGGCGGCCGGGCTATCGTGGGCGGAAAGCGATTGACGTAGTCGTTGATGTAGATCCGACTTCCGTTGGGCACGGCAGCGATACCGTTTGGCCACGAAAAGGTGGCGTCGGTCCCGTTGCCGTCGGCCTCTCCAATCGCACCGGTACCGGCGATCAACGTGACGTTACCCTCCATGCCGATCGAATAGACCTTCTGACCACGGAAACTCGTTGCAATTAGGTTGCCACCTGCTACTGTCACATGGCCGTTACCGCCTCCCGGAAGAGTCGCAAACAAGGATATTTCTCCATCGGGCGTCACCTTGAGCATGCGCTCGTCGCTGAAGTTGACTACATAGAGATTGCTATCAGGTCCAAGCGTTATGCCGTTTGGACAGTTTAGCAGATCGCTCTCCACGAAGGTCGACACGCTGCGGTCCGGCAAGACCTTGCTGATGCTGTTTGCGGAGCAATTGTTCACATAAAGGTTTCCTTCTGCATCCATCGCCACGCCTACCGGCCCTGAGATTCCCTCCGACGCATACACTTCCTTATTCCCCTCGCGGTCGACCCGACTTACATAGTTGCCGTAGAAATTCGACTGGTAGAGGTGCCCCGAGGGACCGATGGTGTTTCCTGAAGACCCGTAGAAACCCGTGGCGAACAGGCTGATCCGGCCGTCCGGCTTGACCTTCCACACGTTGTCGCCGAAGTCTGCGACATAGATGTTTCCTGCCCTGTCCGCAGCAACGCCTCCAACCGCGCCGGCTATCGAGTCTACCAGCGTGTACACGTTGTAATCACGCGCCGATACCTGCGCATCCGCCGGCACAGCGGCACAGATGGCCGTCAAACCGGCTGCCAGCATAGGCAGCCGCAGATTTCGTAACACCTTTCGCATCGTTCACCTCAAGGATTAGAGAAACCGGAAGGTCTGGAAAATGTCCCGCCTTCGTCAAGGCAGTAACGCAAGAAGTCCAGCGAGCTGCCAGAAAGCCGGAGCTGCCGGCAGAAATACTGAAGCAGGTCTGAGACCGCTGCCTACACGTCCTCGATCGGAAATCTCCCGAACGACCGGAGATAATAGAAATGACCCGTCGGGCCGTGTCCGGAGCCGATCGGAATTCCGTTCTCGATCGCCATCGTCACGTACCCCTTTGCACGCTCGACGGACTTCACAAGTGGATAGCCCTTAGCGAGATTCGCGGCAATAGCAGATGCATAAGTACAACCGGTCCCGTGCGTGTTGTCCGAATCCACTCTTGGAACCGCGAAGACGTGCATCGACTCGCCATCAAAGAGGAAATCGACAGCGCGGTCGTCGTCTTCCAGATGCCCTCCCTTGACGAGGACGTTGGCAGGGCCAAGAGCACGGATCTTTTTGGCAGCCTCCTTTGCATCTGCCACGGACTTGACTTCCATGTCTGCAAGTCGCGAAGCCTCATGCGCATTGGGTGTGACCACCGTCGCGATTGGAAGAAGCCGCTCGATCATCGTTTTCACGGCATCGTCCTTGAGCAGAGGAAATCCGCTCTTGGAGATCATCACGGGATCCACAACGACCGGCACGTCGCCACGGTACTTGTCGAGAAGACGGGATACAGCCTCGATGATCTTCGAGGAGGACAACATGCCCGTCTTTATCGCGTCTACCCGGATGTCATCCCATACTGCTCGGAACTGAGCCTCTACAAGGTTGACTGGCATGTCCTTCGCCGCCGTGACCTCACGGGTGTTCTGGGCGGTGACCGCGGTGATTACTGTCGCTGCAAAGACCCCGTTGGCCTGGATCGACTTGATGTCGGCCTGAATCCCTGCACCACCGCCGGAGTCGCTGCCTGCGATCGACAGGACGACCGGCGTATCCGTCGCTCTTCTCTGCAGCATGGGCGCGAGACTATCTGTCCTTCAATTCGTTGAGATAAGCAGCTGCCGCTGCCTTGGGGTCGTCAGCTCGAAGAATCCCGCCTGAGACGGCAACGCCTGCCGCACCTGCATCGAGGCAGCGCCTGACCCGTTCAGGCCTTACCCCGCCGAGCGCGTACACCCGGTTCGGCGCGAGAAACTCACAAACGCGTGCAAGCTCATCCACCCCCTCACCGGGATGATCAGGCTTGCTCTTCGTCGGAAAGATCGGGCTGAAAAAAACGTAGTCGGCACCGGCGTCAAATGCCGCATGAGCAACGTCCAGGTTGTGTGCGGAATAGCCAATCGGGCCGTTGATACCATCGATCTGCTTTGTCTCCTCGATTGATGGCCCGGCTGCACCCACGTGCACGCCCGCGAACCACTCACCGCCAAATTCGGCGTATCTGTTAACCGAAATCAGAACGTCCTCGTTTACGCGACGCAGCCTTCCCAGCAGAATGCGACCGACCTCCCAGAATCTTTCGCGCGTAATCGTATGATCGCGGAGGTGTACCCACGCGACGCCGGCCTGTACAGCCTTCACCGCGTTGTACGCGACATCTCGATCGGTGAACCGATCCGCAATCAGCACCAGCCTTGGCAGGGTCTTGAGTGCCTCCGGAGTCCATATCTTGAGCTTCGGCTCCGGTATTTCGACGTGCAGCAGCATGCAACTAATCTAGTATATGTCAGATCAAGAAATGACAGTGCGCGACAGAACCGGCAGGCGCGACCGACCTCAGCGACCGATTCGACCTTTCATCGGCGATGACGCCTGCGCGTAAAAGCGTCGCGGGATCCGACCTGCCAGAAACGCCCGTCGACCGGCCTCAACAGCCAGGTTCATGGCGGCCGCCATCTCGACCGGGTGCTTCGCCTTGGAGACAGAAGTGTTGAGCAACACCCCTTCGTAACCCAGTTCCATGGCACGCGCGGCATCACTTGCAGTGCCGATCCCGGC
>JAHHLP010000134.1 GCA_018679295.1 Rhodothermia bacterium | reverse complement strand
ATGCTGGACCGGGAATTCAGGACAACGGTTCGGGTAGTGCGGCCATTTTGGAGACCGCAATTCAGATGGCAGGCGTGAAAACGCGAAACAAGGTACGGTTTGCGTGGTGGGGTGCCGAAGAGTCCGGATTGGTCGGGTCTACCTATTACGTAAACAACCTGTCCAGCGAAGAAATGTCCAGGATATCCCTGTACCTCAACTTCGACATGATCGGATCGCCCAACTATGTGTTCTTCATCTACGATGGCGACGACTCTGACGGGGTTGGAGCTGGTCCTGGTCCTCAAGGTTCGGCTCAGATTGAGGACCTGTTCGAGTCCTACTATGACGGTGTCGGCGAAACCTATAAAGGCACCGACTTTTCGGGCCGGTCCGACTATGGCCCGTTCATCGGTGTCGGAATTCCATCCGGTGGATTGTTCACGGGCGCCGAGGGGATAAAGACGGACTCCGAAGCAGCCGTGTGGGGCGGCACGTCAGGTGAACAGTATGACCCGTGCTACCACCTGGCCTGTGACACGTTCGACAACATCAGCATCCGTGCGCTGGACGTCAACTCGGACGCGGTAGCATTCGCAACACTCAGTTTTGGCATGAGTACGGAGGTTGTGAACTGGGCCAAGGGTAAAGGTAATTTCAAGCCCTCTCGGGAATTCAGTCCGGAAACGGCTCCGGCAACCTTTTGACAACGACTGATTGGGATCGCGATGGCCCGGCTCGTCTTGCGCGAGTCGGGCCATTTTTTTGATCGACAACGTCTGCGCACACATAGTCCGGTGAAGACGTCCTTCACCTACCACCGGACCTCGTACCGGGAGTGGGATTCGAACCCACACGGGGCATGCGCCCCAACGGATTTTAAGTCCGTTGCGTCTACCATTCCGCCATCCCGGCCACGTCTAAACCGACGAACATCAAAGCTACGGCCAGCCCTCGGCGCCAGTCAAACCGGCCTTCGCGTGTGCTCGCGACCCCCTGGCGCCGGCCGGAAGCCCCAGCGAGTCAGGATCCGACTCGGCAGCGCTACCCTTCAACGCGAAACTTATTGCCGCGGATTCGATACCTAGCGTTCCCGACGACCGACTCACCTCTTGATGCCGGAAAGCCCCGTCTCTAGCCTCTCAGCGCTGCTCACGCCCTTCCGCCACCGATCCCGCTCGCCCTATTCCAAAAAGCCGGATGCGGCGGCGGTACTGCTGACGGACGGCACGTGGGTGCCCGGAGTACGCGTCGAGACAGCTTCATTCTCCCTCGCGATCGGAGCACCGCTAAATGCGGTCACGACGGCCGTTGCCGCCGGTCGTACGGATATCGCAGCGGTCATCCTCCTCTCTCCTGCGTCGGAATCGCAAACGGCCTACCTCGAAGAGCTGCCCTTCACGTCGCTTCGACTGCGCGACCACCTCACATTCGTGTCCGCAGACGTGACCGACCTGCCAAAAGCCACCAATCTGCTAAACCCATTTCTCGACATCTCCGGCTCGACGGAAGTCACGAACTTAACAGACAAGTCGCATTCGGCGAACACAGCCGCACCGGAAACGCAGCACACTCCCGGCATCCACCTCGCCCGAAGGGCCCTGGGGCACGCCTTTGCGCCGCTCTCGCGATTCCCCGTCGGCTGCATCCTCGAACTCAATGACGGGCGACTGCTGCCAGGCGTCAACGTGGAACACCCCGACTGGAACCACATCCTCTGTGCGGAGCGAAACGCACTCGGCACAGCCGTTACCTACGGGTGCGACCATCTAATAACATCCCTTTACCTCTCCTGCAAACGCGATCCAGACGGCACGCCGTGTGGCGCCTGCAGGCAGGTCATCACGGAACTTGCCCCCGGATCGGAGATTGTCATGGACCGCGGAAACCGGACGCCAGATACATCATCACCCGACGCGCTGCTTCCCGGATCGTTCACCGGCAACGCAATCCTCGGAAGCCCCGATCAACAGGCATAACGTCCCCGCCGTTGCTCATCAACTTTGTCATATTCTCAATAGGCCTCGTCATCCTCTACTTCGGGGCTGACTGGCTAATCCGTGGGGCGGCATCCATCGCGCTCCGTTTTGGGATCCGACCGCTTGTGGTCGGCCTGACCGTCATCGCACTCGGGACGTCGATGCCGGAATTCCTCGTCAACTTCTTCGCGGCCATCGGCAACCAGGAGGGCATCGCGCTTGGCAACATCATCGGATCGAACATCTGCAACATCGCGCTGATCCTCGGACTCAGCTCGATCGTCTACCCCATGGCCGTCAAGCGCGGCACCCTGCGCAAGGAGTATCCGATCATGATGGCGGTGATGGTCATCTTCTACCTGATCTCGCTCGACGGCATCATCAGCCAGTGGGACGGCATAATGCTCGTGGCGGGGCTCTTCGGGTTTCTGATCTTCCTGGTCCTTGACGCGCGCAAGGGCGGCGAGCACCCCGAGGCAGAAGAGATTGAGACGGCCACCGGCGTGGAGCTGCCTACGACGAAGAAAATCATGTACCTGGCGGGAGGCATTCTCATGCTGACGGGCGGTGCCCGCCTCATGGTCAACGGTGCTTCGGAGATCGCCGAACAATTGGGCATCGAGCCGGTCGTGGTCGGCCTCACGGTCGTCGCCATCGGGACCAGCCTCCCGGAACTGGCCGCATCTGTGGTCTGCGCCCTCAAGAAGGAAGCGGATATGTCGGTTGGGAACGTGCTGGGAAGCAACCTGCTGAATGTCCTGTTTGTTGTAGGGCTAGTAGCGCTCATCCAGCCACTGCACGTCGACTCGGAATCGCTCCGCGTTCACTTCCCGGTGATGCTGGCCTTCGGCGTCCTGCTGCTTCCGCTGGCGTGGACGGAGTACAAGATTACTCGCATCGAGGGCGGCGTGCTGCTGACCGGATTCGTCGGGTATATGGCCTATCTGGTGATGCCATACGTCAACTGATGACGTGGGGACCTGCTCATGGGCAACGCGAAAACAATGACCTGCTGCGAATGAGATTTCTGCTCATCACGTTCCTGGTTGCAGCTACGCTGCCGGCCGTAAACCCGACAGACGCGGCTGCTCCAAAAGACACACTCAAGTATTGGGTGTTCTTCGCAGACAAGGCAATCGAGGGGGATGCGTTTCATCCAGCGCCCGCTCGGCTGTCAGAGCGCACGCGCGACCGCCGGACGCTTCGCGGCTGGCACGAGGCGAACGCGACCGATCTGGACATACCTGTCTCGCCTGAGTACGTCGAGGCTGTTCGCGAGGTCGGGGCACGAATAGTTATCAAGAGTCGATGGCTGAACGCAGTAAGCGCAGTCATGACGGAAGATGAGGAAGCCTCGGTGCGAGAGTTTAGTTTCGTTCGCGACGTCCGCCCTGTTGGGATCGCGATACGGTCGGAAACACGTCTCGTGCAAGCCTCGGTACTTCTCGCGTCAATCACTGACGAGACAGCGTCACCTGTAGTCCGCACGACTGATGCGGCGCAGTTGGAATACGGCAGCTCTTTTGAGCAACTCAACCTCGTGAATGCGATCGATCCACTTGAGGCAGGAATCAACGGGGCAGGCGTTCGCGTGGGCATCCTCGACACCGAATATGGCGGCTTTCAGCATCCGGTTTTCGACAGCATGGTGTCGGAGGGTCGCCTCATCGAGTACCGCAATTTCACGGGTGGATCGCAACTTAACCGCCATGGCCGAAACGTTTTGTCGATCATGGCTGGATTCTCGGAGGGCAACCTGATCGGCCCCGCACACAAGGCGGAGATACTTGCCGCCTCAACGGAGTGGACGCCTTCGGAAACAAACCAGGAGGAAGACTTCTTCGTCGCCGCCCTCGAGTGGATGGAGTCGATGGGCGTCGATGTCGTGAACGTCTCGCTGGGGTATAGCACGTTTGATGCGGGACAGAACAGCTATACGACTGCCGACCTCGACGGAGACACGGGAGTGACGACCCGCGCCGCGGACGCTGCCGCATCGCTCGGGGTACTTGTCGTGGCGGCCGCGGGTAACAGCGGCTGTTCCAGCCCAACGTCCTGCTGGTACTTCGTTACCACTCCGGCCGACGGCGACTCCGTCCTCGCGGTCGGCGGAACATTCTCTTCCGGCTCGCGCGTCTCGTTCAGCGGGCGCGGACCAACAGCCGACGGGCGTGTGAAGCCGGACGTAGCCGCGCTGGGCGTCGGCGTAGTTTTGACCGACGGCGGCGGACAGTTCACAACGGGAAGCGGCACGTCTTACGCCACACCCATCGTCGCGGGAGTAGCCGCCCAGGTGCTTCAGGTAAACCCATTCCTCTCGCCGATAGAGGTTCGAGACATCCTGCGAATGACGGCGAGTCAAGCCACCAATCCGGATAACGACCTCGGTTGGGGAATTGTGGATGCGGCGGCGGCCGTTGCCATGGCTCAGGGGCCGCTCGGCAACGAGAATGAGGTTCCCCTCACCCTCACCGTCGGATCTGTAGTAGCCTATCCCAATCCGTTTACCAGCAGCGTCAACTTCCAGCTATCATCGTCCGGTCCGGTCCCGCATGCCGAATTACGGAT
>JAHHLP010000392.1 GCA_018679295.1 Rhodothermia bacterium | reverse complement strand
GACTCCGATCACTTGCGTATTTGGGTTCGTTGACTTGACCGCGATTGCGCAGCCTGAGAGCAGCCCACCGCCTCCACAGCATACGAGCAGCGCATCGAGGTCAGGAAAAGCCGATATGAGCTCGAGTCCAACAGTTCCTTGTCCGGCCACGATGTCCGGGTGGTCATACGGAGGGACGATGGGCAGAGATCTCTCTTCTGCGACTGCCGCTGCCAGTTCCTCCCGCGTGATTTCATCGCGTGAGTACTCAATGATCTCGGCCCCGTAACCACGGGTTGCGTTCGCTTTCACCCTTGGCGCGTCGGACGGCATGATGACCGTGACCGGCACGTCGAGCAATTTGCCCGCGAGCGCCAGCGCCTGTGCATGGTTTCCTGATGAATAGGTGAGCACTCCGGGCGGGCTGTTGTCCGCCGACATCCTCGCGAGCGTGTTGTAGGCACCGCGAAACTTGAATGAGCCGGTACGCTGGAAATTCTCGCATTTCAGCAAGATGCTGCCGCGTGTGAGGGCGTCCACGGTGGTGGACGTCATGACGGGCGTAACCGAAGCTACATTTTCGAGTCGTTCTGCAGCCGACAGAATATCATCCAGCGTGACTTCAGCCATGTTGGGAAGGGGAGTGGTGGCGACGGGTGCTTGAAGGATCGTGGTATCAACGTCCCTTAGGTTACAAAAAACGGCGGCTCGACATCTGCCAAGCCGCCGTTGTCAAAGTGATGCAGTGGCGTCTAGTCCTCCGACTCGTCCGTCGTCGCTGCTTCCTTGATCTCCTCGAACTGGTCTTCTCGTTCGACGATGACCTTGACGTCGCTCACTAGCGCGGCAAACGCCCCAACTGCGGCAAGAACGGGTGCGAAGAGAATCGCGGCGGTAACGCCACCGACGCCCACCGCGAGCGGCAGCTCCATCACCGTCTTCTGGTCTTTCTTGATAATGATCCGGCGGGCGTTTCCTTCTTCGATGATCTCCTTGACCTTGTCGACCAGTTCGTTGCCCTTCACCTTGATCTCCTCGAAGGAGATGCGGCCTTTTTCTGTTTCTGACATTTCTCGCTCAAGACTATTTGTTACGGTGGATATGGCCGCACCGTTCATCTCCAGGCGGCTGATATGCTTTACGGAGCTTTTCCAAAGGGGTTTCTCCCTTCTGCAAAGGTTCTAACGGCGTTTTCGGCACGAAAACTGGTATCCCGGTTCCCATTGAAAAAGCGGGTTCAGGAGGCTTCTGGTGGGGTATTCGCGAGAAAGATTTTCGGGCTGGCGGAAGAAGTTTCCGCCTCAGAACGCCTGTTTAAGTGTCTTTTTCAACCGCCGATACTTGAACCCGACTACTACGGGTGACTTCCTCACCTGATTTCAACACCAGTCTTGTTTCATTAAATCAATTAAGGAGAGACTACAATGGGTCAACAGCAACTTCTCCTTCTCGTTCTCGGCATCGTGATTGTCGGCCTGGCGGTTGTCGTCGGTATCCAGGCATTCAGCGAGAACCAGAAAAAGGCAAATGCTGACGCGCTTGTAAATGATGCTATCCGCATCGCTTCGGACGCACAGGCTTGGATGCTGAAGCCGACCGCCTTCGGTGGTGGTGGCAACAGCTGCGGCACCGGTACATGCGACTGGTCGACGCTTACGTTCTCGCAGCTCGGCTACGCCGTTGCTTCAGGTGTCTACACGAACCTGAACGGCAACTTCGAGCTGGACGTAAGTACTGCGACTCAGGTCGTTATCACCGGCACAAATGCCGCCAATGATAACCAGGTTGAAGTAACCGTGACCGGAACGACTCCACAGGAGATCGCGACCGTGGTTACGACCGACTACGCGGGCAGCTAATCCCTGCTCGAAGGTAGTTAGTACCGCTTCAACCTAGCGGTTTGACTACAGCGGCATCTCTGCGAGGGCTTGGCCCTGCGGGGATGCCGCTGTTTTTTTTGCCGGCTTCGAGGTTGAACCAGCGAGGTCGGAAAGTTTGAACGGGGTGGGGGTGCCTTGCAGTTCACATCTCCAATCGTTCGCCGACACTGACATGCCGTTTTAGAGGATCGTCATGGGCCAACAGCAGCTGCTACTTCTCGTCATTTCGATAATCGTTGTCGCCTTCGCCATCATGGCTGGTTTTTCTGCGGCACAGACTAAGCTCATGCAAAGTGAGGCCGATACACTGATCAGCCGCAATCTCTCGATTGCTTCCGAAGCCGTCTTCTGGAAGACCAAGAGGGACCCGTACGCGGGTGGAAACGCCAGCTATGCGGGACTCGCAACCGACGGAATGCAGAAGCTCTTTCTGGGAGAAGCGACGCACAACGGAACCTTTAAGATTACACTGGCGACGACCAACGAGCTACAGATAACTGCCGTGAGCACCAACTACCCTGAGATCGGCGCGCGGACGTTCATCCGCGACTACAGCATCGACTCGACGGCGGTCGCCTACGATGGCTCCATAACAATTGAATAGTCCCTGCAAGTTCCACCTCAAGCATCCCACCGTCGATGGCTGTCAAGGAATTCAAGTTTACAGGTCTAGGTAGCAACGGCCAGCCAGTACAGGGGACCGTCTTTGCGCAGTCCAAGCGCGTTGCGAAGCAGAAAGTCGAGACCCTGGCTGAGAAGCATAAGTTTCGGCCAGGCGGCGTACAGGAGCGCAGCGTTTATCTATACAAAGTCCGTCACCCGAATGGCAAGATTGTCAACGGGGAGCAGAAGGCGTTCTCTCAGGAGGAGATCTCCTCGGCCCTGAGCAAGATGGGTCTCGAGGTCCTCAAGGTTAACAAGAAGTTTCTTGACGTTCAGCGCAAGCCGCCGCGTACCGACATGATCATGTTCGTGCGTCTGGCGGCTAACCTTCTGAAGGAGAAGCTCCCCTTCGACGAGGTGCTGAACCTGCTCGTCAACGACGTGTCCTCCAACAGTCTCAAGCAGGTCATTCGCGATCTGAATGCCGATCTGAAGAGCGGAATGGAGGCGCAGCAGGCGTTCATGAAGCACCAGCACATGCTTGGTAAGTTTACCGCGTACATGCTGGGCATCGCCTCTCGCAGTGGTAACATGGCAGAGATCTACGAGGCGACCGCGCGATTCCTGGAGCGCCAGAACGAGTTCAAGAAGAGCATCCGAAGCGCCATGATCACGCCGGCGATTACGGTGTTGGTACTGATCGCGGCGTTTGTCTGGTACGTGTGGTACATCTTCCCGCAGACAGCTGGATTGTTTGAAGGCTTCGGGATCGAACTTCCACCGATGACGGCCAAGACCCTCGATTTCTCGAAATGGCTGGACCGCAACTACGTCTGGGTGCTTGGATTGCACGTGGCGGTCGGATTGGGACTGTTTTTCTTTGCTCGTTCGCAGCAAGGACGGTTTTGGATCCACAAGAACCTCATCAGGATTCCGATTATCGGGACCCTTCTGCACAAGCTCAACATTGAGATCTTCTGCCGCGTCTTCTCCGTCCTCTATTCGGGCAGTGGCGACAACATCAGCGTTATCAAGATTGCTGCCGAGGCTTGCGGCAACTCGTACATGGAACATCGTGTCAAGACGATTACCGTCCCGATGATGGTCGCTCAGGGCGCCGAGTTGGTTCGCTCCATGGAGGCAAGCGGTGTCTTCACCCAGATGGCTTTGGCCCGTTTTCGCAGTGGCTCGGAGACCGGTAACGTACGCTCCAGCGCGCAGCAGATGGCGGACTATTACGAGGCAGAGACGACGCTCAAGCTCAAGGAGGCTGTCGAGGGGATACAGACCATTGTGGCGATCATCATCACGATCGCGATCTGCTTCCTGACCGTGATATCCTCCGAGATCGCGCTGATCTCGCCGTCCAGCAC
>JAHHLP010000185.1 GCA_018679295.1 Rhodothermia bacterium | reverse complement strand
GTATCTCGTCGGTGCACCTTGATTACGTCGTCACTGGGTCGAATCCCGAGTCCGGCGATCTTCCGCTGGCGATGGCGCTCAACGACCTTAATACCTTCACGGGCGAGCTGCCGGCGGGAATACAGTTCCAGGCAGGTGACCGCTTTGAGTACAGGCTAAGGGCCGTTGATTTCGACGGCAACCAGGTGGCAGCGCCCCCAGACGGCGAGCCTGCCCTGGCCATCGAATTTCGATCGCTCGCGGGGACCAACGTCCTGCGCGATGTAGTGGCCACCGGCCAATGGGTTCGAGACGGAAGTTCATGGACGACGATTGCTGGAGACGAGTCGGCTGAGCCGGTCTCCAGCCTCGTGCTCCCGCCTGTCACTCTTGCACATGAGGTCGCGGATGTGTGGTTGCAGCTTGAGCACAGCTACGCGCTCGGTGACGACATTGGTGGCAACGTGAGCTTCAGTGTAGACGACGGGAGCACGTGGAGCATCCTCGAGCCGGAATCCGGATACCCGGGTCGACTGTCAGGATCCCATCCAATGAACGGGCAGGATGTATTTACCGGATCCAGCGAAGGAGCGGTCACCTCGTTGTTCGACCTGACCGAGAACGCAGGCAAACTGCTCCATCTCCGATTTGACTTCGGCTCGACCCGGGAATGGCAGGCTGTGGAGAGATGGGTAATCAGCGACGCTTTCGTCTTCGCGTCTTCCACCGAACCGGAGATCGAAATACCGGACGAACTGGCACTCAGCTCTAACTTCCCGGACCCTTTTTCATCTACGACCACGATCCGGTTCACCGTTCCTGAAGCGATGCACGTCCGAATCGATGTGCTGAACACGCTGGGTCAACTCGTTGCACTCCTTGCAAACGGCGTGCACGAGAAAGGCACGCATACCGCGACGTTTGACGGCAGTCATTTGGCCAGCGGCCTGTATCTGGTTGTGATGGACGCCGGCGATCAGCGCATGTCAGAGCGAATGATTATCGTCCGGTAGCTTTTCGCGCGATGGATTTTCTGCTGCGGTGAATATTCGCCGAACGGAAAACAGACTTGCGAACTTCGACGTTTAGCTCGTTTTTAGCGCATCATCGATATCAGGGACAACCCAATGGATCACAAGGAAGGAGCCTACAAGGTTCGCGACCTCTCGTTGGCGGACTCCGGCCGCCGAAAAATAGAGTGGGCCGAGAGTCGAATGCCCGTGCTGGCTCAGCTTCGCGAGGAGTATCGTCAGAGCAAGCCTTTTAAGGGCTACAAGATTGCAGGCTGCCTGCATGTGACGAAAGAGACGGCGGTTCTCGTCGAGACGTTTCAGGACTGCGGTGCGGAGGTAGCTTGGAGCGGCTGCAATCCGCTCAGCACAAACGATGAAGTTGCAGCGGCGCTCGCCCAAAACGGCACCGAGATTTACGCGTGGTACGGCCAGTCCGTCGAGGAATTCTACTGGAGCATCGAGCGTACCATCGACAAACCACCACACCTGACACTGGATGATGGCGCGGACTTGATCTTCACCGTGCACAAAGATCACCCGGACATGTCAGAACACATCATCGGTGGCAGCGAGGAGACGACGACGGGCGTGCATCGCCTGCGGGCAATGGCCGACGACGGAAAACTGCTCTATCCCGTGTTTGCAGTCAACGATGCCGAGACGAAATGGGACTTCGACAACGTCTATGGTACCGGCCAGAGTACGATTGATGGGATCCTGCGGGCTACATCGGTGCTGATCGCCGGCAAGAACTTCGTAGTAGCGGGTTATGGTCATTGCGGACGAGGAGTCGCGATGAGGGCGAAGGGCTTTGGTGCGAACGTCATCGTTACCGAGGTGAAGCCCACCGCAGCGCTAAAAGCCACTCTGGAGGGATTTCGCGTCATGCCGATGGACGAAGCGGCGGAGATCGGTGACATATTCGTCACTGCGACCGGGATGAAGGACGTTATTACGGGCCATCACTTTATTAAGATGCGGGACGGTGCGGTGGTCTCGAATACGGGGCACTACGACGTTGAACTGAATCTAAAGGAGCTCGCCGAAATCTCGTCGGACGTGCGCCAGATTCGCGACAACAATCGCGAGTACACATTGGACAACGGCAAGAAGATATTCGTTCTGGCTGAGGGCCGGCTTGTGAACCTGGCCGCCGCCGAAGGACATCCGTCCGAGGTCATGGATATGAGTTTCGCCAACCAGTTCATGGCTCACCTGAAGCTGGTGCAAATGTACGAGGCGGGCGACTCTCTTGAGCCCCGGGTGATCGATCTTCCCGCCGAGTTGGACCAGGAGATTGCCGCCATCAAGCTTGCGACGATGGGTACCGGCATCGACCAGTTGACGGACGAGCAGACTGCGTACGCGACCGATTACTCGGCAGGGACGTAGCCCGCGCGCATTACAATTCAAAAGGGTGTAGAGGCCGTTTCCCGAGTGGGGAGGCGGCCTCTGCTTTTCGACTGGGCCGCGCCGAAATGATGCTTCGTCATTGGCGTACGGAGGGCACGCGAAACCGCCCCACAGGCAGACTTGCCTTTCTACGATATACCTCGTACTATGGCTATAGTAGTATCGTAAATCATTGCTGGGTTTCCAGCGGCGTTATGCAGCGAAACTCTCTAAGCTCGTTGGGAGAGACGGAAATGGAGGTGCTGAACCACGTGTGGGAGCTGGGTTCGGCAACGGTCGCGCAAGTGCGCGAACGCATCCTAGCCACTCGTGATGTTGCGTACACCACCATCATGACCGTTATGAAGAACCTCTCGGACAAGGGATACCTCGAATTCAGTCAGAAAGGTGCAGCGTACGAGTATCGCCCCGCCCGAACAGCGACCGAGGTCCGCAGCGGTATTGCACAGAGCCTGGTTGACAAGGTGTTCGAAGGCTCGACGCTTCAACTCGTGGAAACACTCGTCCGGAACGAGGACCTGTCGGAGTCGGACCTGACCGAAATAAGAAAACTCATCGACTCGCTGGAGGAGAAGGATGGAAATCGGGATTGAGTTTCTGGATTCGATAGGACGAATGTCCGTTGGAGCGTTCTGGCTTCCACTGACAGCGTGGTCGGTTGTGGCCGCGGCCGCTCTCATGGCAACGGAACGCGTGGAGACTACGCGCCCGCATTTGTTTCATGCGCTTCATGTGGCATTGTTGTTCGCGTTGCCGGTCGGTATCACCGTTGGTCTTCTGCTCAAGATTTCAGTAACGCCGCTGTCCGAACCCCTGCGTCTGGTTACCACCTTGGGTGAGATTCAGGTCGGCGCTACACCCGATCCGTCGACAACGGCCAAACATCCGCTGACTGGGTTCGCGTTCATCGGACTGATAACACTTGTCGCGGCGATGGTCGGAATCGCACGGCTGGTCCATCTTGGCGTACTCACAGCAAGGCTGCGTAGATATTTGGCCGACGTATGTGGAAACGGAAGTCACCAGCTAACCGACCAGGTCGCGCGTTGGCCGGAGCTCAAGGGCGCCGGTCCGTACCTGCGGGTGTACGCCTCTCCCAAAGTGTCCGTCCCCATGACGACCGGAGTGTTCCGGCCCGTCATCCTCTTACCTCAAGGCATCGTGTCGAACCGGAATTCACTTCGCATTGCGGTGCTCCATGAGGCTGTCCATATCCGCCGTGGCGACTTCGTGGTCCGATGGTTTTGCAGGCTCGTCGAATCGATGTTTGCGTTTAACCCACTTGTCGGCAGGGTCCGAAGAAATGTTGAGTTCTTCTCTGAATCGGCTTGCGACATGGAAGTTCTCAGCTCCGGGTCGGTGAGTCGTAGCGAGTACGCGAGACTGCTGCTGGGCTTCGCGACGACCAGCCAATCCGAGTATCCGGTGCCCGGACTGGCTGCAGCACCCTCTGAACTCAAGCGAAGACTTCTTCTCATGACTAACGTATCCCGAATCACAATGAAGCGAATCTCGCGAACAACCTCGGTCCTTGCTTTTGCCGTTACACTATCAGCCGTTGCATTGTTGGTTGCCGCATGTACGGAGGCAGGACCATCCTCGGAGGTCTTCACAACGGTGGAAACGATGCCTGAGCTCGAAGGTGGGCTTGCCTCAATACAGCAAGAACTCGCCTACCCCGAGATCGCAAAGAAAGCGGGTGTAGAGGGACGAGTGGTCGTTCAGTTCGTCGTTGACGAGCGTGGGGTAGTGACCGACCCCAAAGTGGTTCGAGGGGTTGGGAGCGGACTCGATGAGGAAGCACTTCGGGTTGTCCGAAGGGCGCGATTCGAGCCCGGCATGCAGGCTGGAAAACCTGTCAAGGTGCAGCTGTCTCTGCCTATTACTTTCAAGCTCGACGATTCGTCATCCGACTCCAAGCCACCAACCACGACGTCAGCGCTTCCACCTGCACTTCCGGACGAACTCGCAGACGTTGATGAGGGCCCTGTGCTCATTGGCGGTCTTGAATCGATCATTCAGGAGATAAAGTATCCGGAAGTGGCCCGAGAGGCAGGCGTCGAGGGCAGGGTTGTGGTGAGTTTCACGGTCGACGAATCGGGCTCTGTGACATCGCCCGAGATCGTCCAGAGTGTTGGAAGCGGGTTAGATGCGGAGGCGATTAGGGTAACGCGGACTGCGCGCTTCCGGCCGGCAATGAAGGATGGAAAGCCGGTCAAAGCGCGACTGGCATTGCCGATTAATTTCAAGCTGTAGCGTTAGACGCGGCACCCTGAGTGCCATGGCAGGTGGCAGTCGCCGCGCCAATAGAAAGGCAGACAGAATAGCCGCTGCTCTTGCTGCGGAGCGGTGGCTTTCGTTTCGGGTTACAAGACTGGCGAGAACGCCCGCTACTCACCTCCATCCCAGGTCAGAATATCCTGTTCGGTCTTCTCGCGAGCTTTCCACTCCTCGGCGTCGGGAAGCGGATCCTTCTTTTCCGTGATGTTGTAGCCGACATTCTGCCACTGCTCGGAGAGATAGGCATTCCATTCCGTGTAGTGGCTCCACTGCTCCGGAAGTTCGTCGTCAGCGAAAATAGCCTCCACCGGGCAGACGGGGACACAGGCATTGCAGTCTATGCATTCGTCCGGATGGATGGCGAGAAAATTCGGCCCTTCGTAGAAGCAGTCGACAGGGCAAACCTCAACACAGTCCGTGTGTTTGCAGTTGATACACGGCTCGGCAACAACGTATGGCATAGGAAAGGCGCGGGCTGACTTATCTAATGGGGTTCGAAAACTATGAAAGGTCCGAACGCGACACAAGCATTCCTGTGTAAGGCGAAGCCCCGTTTCATCGGCGGTGATTAGAGGTCCGCGAACAGACTTCGAGGATCCGGCGGCCTCGCAATACCGAGGTGATCGTATGTCTTTGGCGTTGCAATCCGGCCGCGGGGCGTTCTCTGAAGGAATCCCTCTTGAATCAGAAACGGTTCATAGACCTCCTCGATGGTTCCCGACTCTTCCCCAACGGCCACGGCGATAGTGGTCAAGCCGGCCGGCCCCCCTCCGTACTTCTCGATGAGCGCTCGAAGGATTCTTGTATCCATTTCGTCGAGTCCGCTTTCATCAACGTTGAGTGCGTTGAGAGACTTATCGGCTACCTGTGCAGAGATGGTACCGTCACCGTCTACCTCTGCGAAGTCACGCGTTCGCCTGAGCAGGCGATTAGCGATCCGGGGAGTGCCCCGGCTGCGCCGCGCGATCTCCATCGCTCCGTCCTCCGAAATCGGCACGTCGAGTATCGCCGCCGAACGAAGCACGATCAACTGTAGAAGGTCGGCCGTGTAGTAGTCGTATCGAAAGTCGATCCCGAAGCGCGCCCGAAGCGGAGCCGTCAACAGTCCTTTCCTGGTTGTCGCCCCAACCAACGTAAACGGCGGAAGGCTGATCTTGATGCTTCGCGCGTTGGGGCCCGAATCGATTACGATGTCGATGTGATAGTCCTCCATCGCGGCATACAGGTACTCCTCTACAATCGGGCTGAGCCGGTGGATCTCGTCGATGAACAGCACGTCTCCCTCGACCAGATTGGTCAGGATCCCGGCGATACTCGCCGGCTTGTCCAGCACGGGTCCGCTCGTGGCCTTGATACCGGCGCCCATTTCACCAGCAATAATGTGCGCCAGCGTCGTCTTGCCGAGTCCCGGCGGTCCCGATAGCAGAACATGGTCGAGTGGTTCACCTCGCCTTTTCGCTGCCGTAACAAAGACCAGCAGATTGTCTTTGATCTGCTGTTGCCCCACAAAGTCATCGAGAGTGGCTGGTCGCAAGGACCGCTCGAAGTCGTCGTCCTGTCCGGCCGAGGAGGCTTCGAGATAGTCGGGACGTTGGTCTTCGGTGATCATCCTGTCTTCGTTGATCGAAGCCAATTGGGGTAAAGGTGCGGGTTGATGGGGCACGGTGTGGGTTGATAAAGATAAGGGAGGCGGGACTAATCATCGCTTAACCGGCCCTCCACCGGTGTCGATATTGATTAATGCATGCCCATCGCCCCGCGCTGGGGTGGCGGTTCGCAGTCGTCCCGGCATCTCGGCGGTCCGCACTGCCCTTCAGTCTCTGATTAATGATGGATAATCGTCACCTTGTTGACAAACCTACAGGCGGGCTCTACGTTTAAGGCATTATGTTTGTGGTAGATCATATTCTCGTTTCAGACGACCTCGTCGACGAGCGTTTTTCGTGTAAGCTGGGCGCCTGCTTGGGAGCGTGCTGCGTGCATGGAGATTCAGGTGCTCCACTCGAAGCCGATGAGCTGCCGGCGCTCGAAGCTGCCGTACCGTCGACGCGCAGGTATCTTCGCCCGGAAGCGCTGCAGATCCTTGATCACAGCGGCCCATGGGAAGAAACACGGAAGGGAGGATTGGCCACGCGCTGCGTGAATGGCAAGGAGTGCGTGTTCGTTACCTACTCCGGCCCCGTCGCTCAATGTGCCCTCCAGAAGGCCTATATCGCAGGTAGATCTAGCTTTAAGAAGCCCATTTCCTGTGAGCTCTTCCCCGTGAGAGCCGAGCATTACGGCACCTACGAGGTGCTCAATTATGAGCGCGTTTCGCACTGCGATCCCGGCAGGGCAGACGGGACGCGAAAGGGAATTTCCCTGGTGGACTATCTGAAGGAACCGCTTGTCCGCAAATATGGCGAGGAGTGGTACGAACGTTTCACCCAGGCGTGCCAAGACAGGCGAGTCGCGCTAGCTAGTTAATGAGCAGTACCCGATGCTAAATCTCCAGCAACGTCAATCGCTGCAGCAGAAGCTGTCGCCGCAGCAGATACAGTACATCAAGCTCCTGCAGCTTCCCACACTTGCTCTAGAGCAGCGTATCAAGACAGAGCTGGAAATGAACCCACTACTTGAGGAGGGAGAAGAGGAGGAAGAGCTGGAGGTGGCAGAGGAGGAGTCGGCCGACGACGACACGTACGACGAAGCCGAGGCGGAAGGTGACGAGGGAGAAGCCGGCGAGCGAGACGAGGAGGAAGAGTACGCGTGGGAGGACTTCCTAAACAGCAGCGACGACCTGTACGGGTACAAAGCGCAGGTCGACTCCAACGATGAGGACGACGACCGCGAGCTTCCGATGCCGGCGCGAACATCGATGAGCGAGCACCTGAAAAACCAGATCCCGTATCTGGATCTCAACGAGGCGGACGAACTGATTGCCGAACAGATCATCGGCTCGATCGACGAGGATGGTTACCTGCGGCGATCGCTCGAGTCGATCATAGACGATATCGTCTTCAATTATGGTATCGTAGTGGAGGAGTCGGACGTTGAGGACGTCCTCAAGCTGATCCAGACACTTGAGCCTGTCGGGATCGCGTCCAGAGACCTGCAAGAGTGTCTGCTGGTTCAATTGCGCGCCACGCCGGAATTCGTGGACGGACGAAACGCGGCAATCCGAATGCTGGAAGAGGCATACAAGGACTTCACCATGAAGCACTTCAGTGCCATCAAGCGAAAGATCCACGTGTCTGATGAAGAGCTCAAAGAGGCCTTCGACCTTGTTCAGCGACTGAATCCGAAGCCGGGCGAGGGTGAGTTCACGGCCGCCCAGAATTACATCACCCCCGACTTTACGGTCCGCTACGTGGATGAGGAAATGATCATCATGCTCAACAGCGGAAATGCCCCGGAGCTGCGGATCTCAAGGGGTTATCAGAGCATGCTCGAAAAGCTGTCGGCCGAAAAGAAGCGCGGAGCAAGCAAGAGCGATATCGACGGAGAGACAAAGACCTTCCTTCGCAACAAGCTCGAGTCGGCTCGCTGGTTTATTAACTCGATAAACCAGCGCCGAAACACGATGCTCAAGGTCATGCACTCGATTGTGGAGATTCAGGAGGAGTTCTTCAAGTTTGGGGAGGGAAATCTCAAGCCGATGATCTTGAAGGACATCGCGGAGATGATCGAGATGGACATATCGACGATCAGCCGCGTTGTCAACGGCAAGTACGTGCAGACCGAGTTTGGTGTCTACGAATTGAAGTACTTCTTCTCCGAGGGTTTGAGCACGGACAGTGGTGAGGAAGTTTCCAATAAGGAGGTCAGGGCGATCATCGAAAGCATCATCGCAGAGGAAGACAAGAAGAAGCCGCTCTCCGATCAGAAGATTGCAGACGCGCTGGACAGGAAAGGCTTCAATATCGCCCGCCGTACGGTTACGAAGTACCGCGAGCAACTCGGTATCCCCGTGGCGCGACTTAGAAAAGAGATCATCCTTACATAAGCGGATCATATGACCGCTCTCGAGAACCATTTCGAGCTTTTTCGGCTCAACACGATCGGGCACGACGCTACTTTCGTGACCCCGTTCGGCACGCGGACGATTCACTATGCAGACTGGATTGCTTCCGGCCGGCTGTACCGGCCCATCGAGAGGATCATTTCTGAGAAGTTTGGACCGCTCGTAGGCAACACACATTCCGAGTCCAGCGAAACGGGTCGTGCGATGACCGGGGCCTACCACGAGGCCCGCCGAATCATTAAGGAGCACGTGAATGCTACGGACGATGATGTGCTCGTTACCGCCGGGTCAGGAATGACCCGGGTTGTAAACAAGTTTCAGCGCATCCTCGGACTTCGGGTACCGGATGGCCTCCGAAAGTATGTCGACATTCCTGAGAAGGATCGCCCCGTGGTGTTCATCACGCACATGGAGCATCACTCGAACCAAACATCGTGGATCGAGACGATCGCGGATGTGGTGGTGGTCCCACCCGGCGAAGACGGACTGGTTGAACCGGCGAACCTCCGAAAGGCGCTTCTCGAGCATGCAGACAGGTCATACAAGATTGGCGCGTTTACAGCGGGATCGAATGTGACGGGCATCATGCCGCCTTATTACGAACTCGCTGCCATTATGCACGAATTCGGAGGCCTTTGTTTCGTCGACTTTGCAGCAACGGCTCCCTACGTCCATATCGATATGCATCCCGCAAATCCGGACGAGAAGCTGGATGCGATCTACTTTTCGCCACATAAGTTTCTGGGTGGTCCCGGATCGACTGGAGTGCTGATCTTCGATGGCAGGATGTATCACAACGCCGTACCTGATTCCCCGGGCGGAGGCACCGTCGACTGGACGAACCCGTGGGGTGAACACCGCTTTGTTCGCGACGTCGAGGCACGCGAGGACGGCGGTACGCCCGCGTTCCTTCAGACAATTCGGGCCGCCCTCGCGATTCGACTCAAGGAGCAAATGGGCGTCGAGAACATTGAGGCGCGAGAGCACGAACTGCTCCCGCGAGCGCTCTCAGCTCTACGTCAAGTGCCGGGCCTGGTCATCCTTGCCGACAACGAAGCCGATCGAATCGGCGTGATATCCTTCTACATCGAGGATGTACACTACAACCTCGTCGTGCAGCTACTCAACGACCGGTTCGGTATTCAGGTTCGCGGCGGATGCTCCTGCGCGGGAACGTACGGCCACTACCTGCTGCATGTCGATTGGCAGCATTCACACCGGATAACGGACAAGATCGATCATGGTGATCTCTCGGAGAAGCCCGGATGGGTTCGATTGTCCGTCCATCCGACCATGACGGACGAGCAATTGGAATTCGTACTCGATGCCATCGAGCAGGTAGCTCGCAACGCGGATTCGTGGAGCAGGGACTACCGATACGATAACCAAACCAATGAGTACACCCACATCAACGGGTCTAGCGCCGGTTCCCGCGACGTAGTCATTGAGGGATTCACACTGCCCGAGCTGCAGCCGGCCGAATATTCCTAGCTCGGAGCCGGCCTCTGCGTCCGCCGTCCGCCTCATGCGATAGCATCGTTCAGGGCTATCAAGGGAGCCTCACGAAACCGGATCTGTTCGTGCATGCCGACGGCACTACCGGTCCACGCTACGGTGCCGGCAGCACGAACGACGAGCAACGCCTGATGGCCCAGGAACAGCAGCCATGCCGCCTCTATTGTCGACGCCCAGGATACGTGGAGGCCGAGTAGCAGCCCCGACAGCGCCCCGGCCGCCAACCACCAAAAGCCGTACAGCGCAAAGACCTCCCGATGACGCAGCGGAAAGCGAATGCCCTCCAGCCATGCCGCGATAACGCCTCGGCCTTCGCAGATCAGGTTGATTCGGGCAAAATCCTGCATCAGTCCGACCAGTCCGCCACCGATTACCACGAGCCCGACCGCGACCGCTACCGGAATTTCGATCGCGGCACCAACAGGCAAGAGCGCGGCAACGGCTGCTGCTATGAAGATTACCAGCACCAGCCAGACCAGGAAGACCCCGAGGTTGAGGATCGAAAGCAGCAGGCCAGGTCCCGTAAAGCGTCCCACCCCGTCCCAGAACGAACGCATCGCACCAAGTGTCAGGGCATGGATTGTACCAACCGACGACGCCACCTTCCAGATGAAAACAACCGGTGCCAGCCATGCCAGCATCGCCACGGTAGCCAGTACCGCTGAGCTGGATTCCTGCATGATCTCTGTTATTAGAATCATGTCGAACCGGGCAACCAGGTAAGGGCCGAATCCCGTTGAGGAGCTGCTGCCGTCCAGGATAACGTAAAGCGGAATCGAGATTGCGACCGACCCAACCAGAACCACTGCATACAGAAGCGCTGCAAGCCCTGGTCGTTTTCTTAGACCTCTCCAACCGTCGCGATAGGACTGTCGTAGAATTCTGGAGTTGTACATGTAATTGGTGGTTCGATCCTGATTATAACCAGCACTCGTTTTGGGCGGCGAAAATCCTGGCCGGCGAGTGGCGCGTCGATCTCATAGGAGCGCGGTGAATAGATGAAAAAGGTGCTGAAGTACGGATATCGCTGTAAGCTGCATTTCACGAGCAAATTCGCTCCGCGGACTCACGGCCAACCGATTGTTCAGCCGGTTTATGTCAAGCCAGACATCCTCCTCCGGGTCAACCTCGGCCATCGATATTCTTGACGTCCCGGTGACCGGTACGACATACCACTCATCCGTTCCATCCCACGTGAAGTCTTGGGTCGACCCATCGGCAAAATGTGCGCGGACGGTTTGCGGGAAGATGGCATCACCAACACGTTCCAGGGCAATCTCACTTTCATACACGACCGTCGAGTCGTTAATCTCGCTGGCCCGATTCCTGATTCGATCAACTCGATAATCGACAACCGCCGAGCCGTAGACGAACTGATCAAAAAACCACGTCATGTCCTCACCGGCGATCTCCTCAACTATCTCAATGAAGTCACGAGTAGTCGGATGGTCGAACTTCCATCTATCGTAGTAGGTCTGCATGACGCGAAGCATCTCATCGCTGCCGATAAGATTTTCGAGTGTTGACAGGACTACCGCCGACTTGTAATACGCGGTCCTGCCATACACACCGGAGCTCTGCTCCCACGAATCGCCATAGATCCTGCCGCGCCCGGGGTCGACCTTCGAATACACCAACCGGTGCGTGTCGCTTACGTCAATGTCGATGCCCGCCAATCGACTCGACGATCCGGGTCCATAGGCGTCGTCCATAATGCGCGATTCGAAGTACGATGTGAAACCCTCATCGAGCCACGCCTCCTCGAACTCGTTACTTGCCAGGATCCCGTAAAAGTATTGGTGAACGAACTCGTGAACGACCGTGTCTTCAATGGGTAGCTTCACCCAGGCCGGGGAGTAGCCGCTTATCCAGGTGGTAAAGAAGGTCGGGTATTCCATCCCGACCGCGCCCCCGAGCGCGTCGACGATCGTAAGCGTCTGGTAGGGGTACGGACCAACCCACGCGTCCATCCGGTCCAGAGCGATAATTGCAGATTCGACGACCCGATCTCGGTATCGCTGGTGTTCGGGTAGCATCAAGACCTGAACTGAGACGTGGCGCCATGGATGTGTAGAAACGCGGAAGTCCGGACTTGCCGTCCAGGCAAAGTCGTGTACGTCGGCAGCCTCGAATCCGACCACCTTTCGGCCATCCCGTGTTTCTTCCGAGATGCGGGTGCCCGTCGCACCAATCATGTACTCGTCGGGGACGTCCAGGCGAACGTGATAGGTTCCGAAGTCGGCGTAGAACTCGCTGTTCGCATGAAACTGATGCGCATTCCAGCGGCCTGCCCGCGCCTCCTCGGGAACGTATCTTTGGCCTGGAATCTCGTAGACGCCAATCTTGGGAAACCACTGGCCGACGAGAAAGAACAAGTTGCCTGACGCCGTTTCCTCCCATCCAGTCCGGGCAAACACGCGAGGGAGCGTGGATTCAAAGTCGAAGTGGAGAACGGCGGTCTCCTTCGGCCCTACCGGCTGCGGTAGACGAACGGAGAAGACCGTTTCGTCGAAGACGTTGTCGTCATCAGGTTGGATGAAGACGATCTGATCCGTGAGGTCAAATCCGTTCGACTGAAGACCGGCGTACTCTCGGGCTGCAGCGTCGGCCGCACTTGTTGATACATCCTCAAGCGTCAGACTTGATACCGTTATCGCGCCACGTGCCTCAGGACTTCCCCTCATTCCACGAAACTGGCCGCCGCTTTCTTTCATGTAGGTCGAGTTGTCGTCGCGAAAGCCATTGAGGTATAGATGAAACTGGAGCTCGGTGACCGAAGTCCGCCCGAAGTTCGTCCATGCGAGCGTCTGCCGGCCTATGACCTTTTTAGTTTCGGGCTCGAGTCGTGCGTCGATGTGGTAGGCTACCCGGCGATCGCTTCGCGAGATTGGATCAGCTATCGAATCGGCTTGACGGCTTTGAGTATTCCGGGCGGACGGGGTAGTCGGGGCGGTCTGCGTCGGATGGGCGGGGTACGTGACCCGCGTTACCTGGTCGGTCCATGCCGGGCGGGTGGTCCGGGTTGCCTGCGCGGCTTGGGTGGTCTGGGTTGCCGGCGCTGCGTGGGTAGTTTGCGTAGCCGGTGCCGCGTGGGTAGTCTGGACGGCCTGTGCAAAGAGGTTGGTCGGGGTGGCCTTACGGGTCTCGGCGGCCTGTGGGGACTTGGCGCCGAAACAGACAAAGATCAGGCTCAGCGCGGCAAAGACAAGGGTGCGGGCCGGCATGTGAGGGGCAATTGCTGAATAGAGGCGATTGACTCCCGTACGCCGAAGGCGGCATTGTGTTACCGGCAATGATAAATTGGAACCCGATGGGGGCACCTTTTCGTCAAATTCCCTGAATCGGTCACCTCGATTTCCGACCAGAAAGAATGACCCGAATGAAATATCCTGACACCGTCGAGATTTGTGAAGTCGGGCCTCGTGACGGATTTCAGTTCGAGGGTAAGCTGATTTCGACGGAGCTCAAGGTCGACATCATTCGTCACCTCGCGCGGGCAGGTCTTCGCCGGATTCAGGCGACCTCATTTGTTCATCCGAAATGGGTCCCTCAAATGGCGGATGCAGAGGACGTCATCGCATCCATTTCAGACTTGTCCGACGTCGTCGTGTCGGCCCTCGTCCTGAACATGCGGGGACTCGAGAGGGCGCGTGCGGCAGGCGTACGCCACGTGGACATCTCTATTGCCACAAATGACCGGCACAGTCTGGACAATGCCAACATGAGCGCGGCAGACGCCCTCGCGCAGGGTGAGGCGATGGTGAAAGCTGCCTTGAGTTATGGCATCGCCGCCCAGATCGGCTTTCAAACGGTTTTTGGATACGAAGTGCCGGGCGACACCCCGACTGAAACCGTCGCCGGGATGGCAAAACGATTCTCGGAATTGGGCGTGGAGTCGATTTCCCTGGCTGACTCAACCGGCATGGCAAACCCTACGGGCATTCGCGAAATGCTCGGTCGCGTTCAGGACGCGTCGGTGGATGTCCCATTGGTTCTCCATCTGCACGACACGCGCGGGCTCGGCCTGGCCAACGTTGTTGCCGGATTGGATCGTGGAGTAAACCGCTTCGATGCGGCCTTCGGCGGCATGGGCGGATGCCCTTTTATCCCCGGAGCCACGGGCAACATCGCCACCGAGGACCTCGTGTACCTGCTCGACGGGCTGGGCGTTGCAACCGGAGTCGATCTTGATTCCGTTGCCGATTGTTCGAAGCGTATTTCGGAGTTTTTGGGCAAGCCGCTGCCCGGTAAGTTGTACGCCCTTCAGGGAAAGCATACGCGGCGTGTTCAAGCCGACGCCTGATCCTCCTGGGTAGTCGTGTATGCTTCGATGGGAGGGCAGGCGCAAACCAGGTTTCGGTCGCCGTAGGCGTCGTTAACCCGTCGGACTGACGGCCAGAATTTATGGTCCTTGCACCATGGGGCAGGGAAGGCCGCGCGTTCTCTGGGATACTCATGATCCCACGTGTCGGCAACGACCATCGACATCGTGTGTGGTGCGTTGACCAGGGGATTATCCTCCTTCGACATCAGCCCGATTTCGATTTCCTGTACCTCGGCTCGGATCGAGATCATCGCCTCGCTAAACCGATCGAGCTCCGCCTTGGACTCGCTCTCGGTTGGTTCGATCATCATCGTTCCCACGACTGGCCACGACATTGTCGGTGCGTGGAATCCGTAATCCATAAGTCGTTTGGCAACGTCGACCTCTGACACTTCGGCCCCTTGCCTGAATGGCCTCAGATCAAGGATGAACTCGTGGGCAACACGTCCTTGACGGCCCCTGTACAGGATGTCGAAGTGCGGCTTCAGCCGCGACGCCAGGTAGTTAGCATTGAGAATGGAAAGCTCGGAGGCCCGCTTCAGCCCTTCCTCACCCATCATCGCGATGTAGGCCCATGAGATCAGCACTATGCTGGCGGAACCAAACGGCGCGGCCGCCACAGGGCCGATGGACGTGCGGCCGCCCGTCCTAATCACCGGATGATCCGGCAGGAACGGCACCAGATGTTTGGCGACCCCGATCGGCCCGACGCCAGGCCCACCTCCACCATGAGGAATGGAAAAAGTCTTGTGCAGGTTCAGGTGACATACGTCAGCGCCGTAATCGCCTGGCCGGCAAAGCCCGACTTGCGCATTCATGTTAGCGCCGTCCAGGTAGACCTGCCCCCCGGCGTCATGCACAATGTTGCAGATCTCGTGGATGGACTCCTCGAACACCCCGTGCGTAGACGGATAGGTGATCATGAGCGCCGCGACGCGCTCTGAATGCAGCTCTGTCTTATTCCGCAAGTCATCGAGGTCTACGTTGCCACGATCGTCGCATTTCACCACGACGACTTCCATTCCGGCCATCTTTGCACTTGCCGGATTGGTGCCGTGCGCTGACTGCGGAATGAGGCAGACCTTCCGATCCGAATCACCCCGAGATTCGTGGTAGGCCCGAATCACGAGCAGTCCCGCGTATTCACCGGACGCTCCGGAGTTAGGCTGGAGCGAGATTGCGGCAAAGCCGGTGATTTCCTGCAGCCACGACTTCAACTGCGAGAAGACCTCCGAGTACCCCTCGGCCTGCTCGACCGGCGCAAAAGGGTGTATACGACTGTAGCTCGCCCAACTCACCGGCATAAGTTCGGCTGCGGCGTTCAACTTCATTGTACACGAACCGAGCGGGATCATGCTGGTCGTGAGCGAGAGATCCTTGGCGGCGAGCCGATTCATGTACCGCATCAACTCGGTTTCCGAGTGGTGCGTGTTGAAGACAGGATGAGTTAGATAGTCTGACTTCCTACGGTTCGGCCCCTGGTAACCGTCCTCGATAAGGACGGTGATGTCACGGGTCGAAAAAACGGGCTGCTCGTTATCGGCGAAGACCTCGAGCAGCGTATTGATGTCTTCTTCGGACGTGGCTTCATCGAGGGCAATCCCGAGACTGCCATCATCATAAACGCGCAGATTTACCTTTGCCTTCTCTGCCCGCCCCAGTACCGCCGCACTCTTTTCGCCGGCATCCACGCGCAGTGTGTCGAAGAAATGTCGGTGCGTGACACCGAAGCCGAGGCGCTCCAGGCCGGTCCCGAGCGTCTTGGCAAGATTGTGAATGCGATTGGCGATTCTTCTCAGTCCTTCAGGCCCGTGGTATACGGCATACATACTCGCCATTACAGCAAGCAGAACCTGCGCGGTGCAAATGTTCGACGTGGCCTTGTCTCTGCGAATGTGCTGTTCGCGTGTTTGCAAGGCCATCCTCAGCGCTCGCTGGCCGTCAGCGTCTACGGTTACCCCGATGATGCGCCCAGGCACCTGACGTTTGAACTCTTCGCGCGTAGCGAAGAAAGCCGCGTGCGGCCCGCCGTAACCCAGGGGTACACCGAAGCGCTGCGTACTGCCAACCGCTACATCGGCACCGAACTCACCGGGGGGCTTAAGGAGCGCCAAACTCATAATGTCTGCGGCCACCACGACAAATGCGTCGGCTTCGTGCGCGTCGAGACAGAGATCGCTATAGTCGACCACCTCGCCGTCGGTGGCGGGATACTGCACCAGCGCGCCAAAGACATCATCGGCAAACTCGAAGCCGGAGTGGTCGCCGACGACAACCTCTACGCCGATCGGATGTGCTCGTACTCGCACAACCTCGATCGTTTGGGGGTGACAGCGGTCCGATACGAGGAACCGGTTGGCGTCGGACTTCCTTGAAACGCGGTGCAGCATCATCATCGCTTCGGCTGCAGCCGTAGCTTCATCCAGTAGAGATGCATTGGCGATCTCAAGCCCGGTCAAATCAATAATCGCAGTCTGGAAGTTGAGCAGCGCCTCAAGTCTGCCTTGAGCGATCTCTGCCTGGTAGGGCGTGTACTGGGTGTACCACGACGGGTTTTCGAACACGTTTCGGAGAATGGCCGGAGGGGTGATCGTGTCGTGATAACCCATTCCGATATAGGATCGGAACACGCGGTTGCGGCCGGCCAGTTTGCCCGCTACATCCAGCAACTGGCTTTCGGTAAGAGCCTTTGGCAGCTTCAGCTTCCGACCGAGTCGGATATCCTCCGGTATTGCGGCAGCAATCAGGTCATCAAGGGAGTCGGCTCCGATGGCGTCCAGCATTTCGCGGGTCTCTTCTTCCGAAGGCCCGATATGTCGTGATGCGAAGCGGTCAGTGTAATCGAGATCAATCGCCATTATGTATATGATTTGACCTTTTTTAGATGCGCGCAGATACTACGATCGCCGACCCGGCCCTGTTCGAGAAGAGATTCCGAAAAAATTTGAAGCGCGCTGGCTTAGGTATGGCGGCACCCATCATCAGAGAGCGCCTTCCTGCTGCTTGAATAGATTCAGTGCGGCATTGGCCGCGATCTGCTCGGCCTCCTTCTTGCTCCCCGCCGTTCCCTTGCCTACCACCTTGCCGTTAACCCGCACGCCAACCGTAAAACGCTTGTCGTGGTCCGGCCCCACTTCATCGAAAACGTCGTATACCGGTTGGGTCCAGGTGCGAGCCTGACAGTGCTCGAGGAGCAGGCTCTTGTAGTTGTCACGCTGGCGTGCCAGTTGCTGCAAGTCCGCCTCACGCAGAAGCGTCCGATGAATGAATAGTCTCGCAGACTCGATTCCTTTATCCAGATAGACCGCGCCCACAATCGCCTCGAATGCATCCGACAGGATACTGGAGTTGCTCCTGCCGTCTATCCGATCCATGTTTTCGCTGATCTCAAGGTGTTTGCCGAGCCCGATCCTCGTTGCGCAGCGGGCGAGCGATCGGCGATTCACGAGCTTGGACCGTAAGCGGGTCAAGAAGCCTTCGTCCGCGTCACTGAAGTGTTGATATAGATAGTCCGCCACAACGGCGCCAAGGACCGCGTCGCCCAGGAACTCGAGACGTTCGTTGGAGCGAGTGGACCCATCGCCTGAACGCAGGACTGACCGGTGGCGAAGGGCACGCCGGTAGAGTGATTCGTTCGAAATTCGTTCGCCAATCAGTTCCTCGAGGGACCGTGCATCTGCCAGCTGCGGCGCTGGTTTGGGGGCATCAGATCGGCGCTTCAGCCAGTGGCGCAAACGGCTGAGGGCATGACCGGGCATTGAGTGTACTCTTCGTTGCGTGCCAAACTATCGCAAATGTACTACTTTGAAACTAACCGCCATCCCGGATCTAGAAATATCCATTATCGCGGAATGGCGGATCGACATGCCGGCCGATCATCGAGTAGTCACATGGATTTTCTACCGTTTGTCTGGGTTCTCATTCCGTTGGCAGCGATTGCTGTCGGGGCCTTCAAGGAGTGGCTCAAGTTCAAGGCGAAGCAGGACCGACTGGGCACATCGACCGCCGAACTGGAACGATTGGTCGGCGGCCTTCGAGACGACCTGAAACAGTCCGAGGACTCGCGCCAGCGCCTGGTCGAACGAATTCAAAACCTCGAGACCATAGTGACGACCGAGATGTGGGATATCGTGCACGGTGCGCCGGGGCAACGCGAGTCGCGTGCCCGACCCCCTCAACGTCAGCCTCAGCTTGACCTGCCGGAGATGGAGCGGAAACCCCGGCTTGACGTGCCGGAGCAGGAAGACGAAACCGCGGACCGAGTCTCGAAGATAGCGGACCGCCTGCGCAACATGTGATGGCTGCTAGGTCGTAAGAGTCCGAAATCTGGAGGCCATTTCGGGTCCGGCACCGTCGTCCTCGTGCTTGAAGAACGCAAACGCCTTTTTCCATTTCGTTCCAGAGAGCATCGTGGCCCACCGCTCGAGTGCTTCCTGATCGTAGCCCGGACGCCTAAGCCGGAGATAACCCCAGTCAGCCGTCTCCGTAAGTTCGGTAACCGGCTTTTCGTCCGTGTCCGCGTGAACCAGTGCGCGGCCGTGCTGGCTAAGGATCTCATACACATCGTCCCCAAACCAGCTGTCATTGCGGAACTCAAATGCTGCCGGGACCTCAGGTGGAAGGTTCTCGAGAAAGGCGGTCAAACGCTCGGTGTCCTTCTTCATATTCGGAGGTAGCTGAAATAGGATGGCACCCAGCTTGTCCCCGATTGTCAGCGTCGCTTCAAGCAGATAGTCCACTTCGTCAAATGGAGCCTTTAGACGCTTGAAATGGGTGATTCTTCTCGACGCCTTTATGACGAAGCGAAAAGAATCGGGTACGCTCTGGGCCCATGATTCCAACACATCCTTTCGGGGAAGACGGTAGAAAGTGTTGTTGATCTCGACGGCTGGAAGTCTCTCGGAGTAGAACGCAAGCATCTCGGAGTTTGCGAGATCGTCCGGGTAGAATGTGCCCTTCCACTCCTTGTAGCTGAAGCCGCTCGTACCGGTAAGGACCTCGGTTTGTCCCATCAAAGCCCCCGCAGTGTTTCGTAGATCATGGTCGAAATGGCCTTGCCCACCTCTTCGGCTTCGCCCGCCGACCGGGTGTCGCGCGTCAGAATAACGACCACATACGGCTCCCCGTTAGTGGGGAAGACTATGCCCGCGTCGTGCCGATGGTTGCGGGTTGGAATGGAACCCGTTTTGTGAGCGACCTTCGTGCCGCGTGGCACTCCGGCGCTAATCATCCGGAACGATGGGACATCGGCCATGATGTCAATCATTTCCTGGCTGTCCTTCTCTGAGACCGCTCTCCCCGACAGGATTGACTCAAGCAGGACGGCAAGGTCCCGGGACGTCGCAACGTTGTTCATCCCCGCCCTGAAAGCCTTTATGTCCTCGACCCCTCGCAGCACGCGCATCCGGGTCGCACCGAGCGACTCAATTGTCGACTGAATGCTGTCGGCGGATACCAGGTCGACAAGAATGTTGGTCGCGAGGTTCGACGAACTCGTTATCAACCGGTAAGCGAGATCGCGAATGGTCATCTTTGCGCCTACCGCGTCGTAGATCTCCTTGTCAGAGTCATCAACTACGTCGATGCTGAAGATCGAGTCATCGTATATCGATGTGAACTGGTTGGTGATGGCAACGGAGTCGTCGAGAGAGAATCGGCCTTCTGCTGCCTGCCGGTAGATCTCGATCAGAACAGGCACCTTCATCGTACTGGCTGCGTGTATCAGGCTGTCGCCATTGACATCAATTGCAACGCCACCAGACGCATCCCGCAACGAAACAGCAATCGTAGCGTGAGGATATCCGGAGATGAACTCTTCCAGCCTCCGATTCAGGTGGTGGGTTTCGGACGTGGTGGTCGCGCAGCCAAAAAGGACGAACGCGAGCACAACGCAGGATATAGCCAGGATCGCCGACACGGCAGGTTTTGATTCCGATTCGCAGCCGCGGTGTGTGAATGTCAACAGAAGGTCGTCCAATCTACGGCTTGACGGTCGATGAGGAAGGAGTTGCGGCGCTCGTATATTCATTCTGCACCTCACGCGAAGGATTCCCATCTGAACGAATGAAGTTAACATTTTGCGGTGCGGCACGAACCGTGACCGGATCGAAGCACCTACTGACTCTGCGGAACGGAAAGAAACTGCTGCTTGATTGCGGGCTTTTCCAGGGCAAGCGGTCGCTGGCGGACGAGATGAACGATAGTTTCCCTTTTGATCCGTCCGAGATTGACGTGGTGCTGCTTTCGCACGCCCACATCGACCACTCCGGACTGCTGCCAAAGCTGTACAAGGAGGGATTCCGAGGTAAGATCTGGGCGACGCATGCGACGTATTCGCTTTGCGCGCTCATGCTACTGGACAGCGCCTACATCCAGGAGAAGGACGTCAGGTTCGTCAACAAGATCAGGAAAAAGCAAGGGAAGCCTGCGCGCAAGCCGCTCTACAATCGCGAGCATGCCGAACAGGTGCTCGATCTCTTTGTCGGTGTTGGCTATCGCCAGCCTTTCACGCCGATCGAGGATGTAAGCGTGGAGTATCGTGATGCCGGCCACATTCTCGGTTCGGCGAGCATGGTCTTGACCGTTCGCGAAGATGGACAGACGGTGCGAATAGGCTTCACGGGAGACGTCGGCAACCCGGGACGTCCTATTCTCAGGGATCCACAGCCAATGGAGGACTGCGACTACCTCATTTCGGAGTCGACATACGGAGGCAAGACGCACGAACCACCGGACCGCGCCAAACGGGATCTGGCGGAGGTCGTTGAGCGAACCAGCAAGAGAGGCGGAAAGGTTATCATCCCGGCATTTGCCGTGGGACGTACCCAGGAGATTGTGTATGCGCTCGACCAGCTGTGGAACGAGGGACGCCTGCCACCCATCCCGGTTTTCGTAGATAGCCCACTTGCGGTGAACGCAACCGGGGTCTACCTGTCTCTTCCGGAGTGCTTCGACAGCGACCTGAACGAATACATTAGCCAGGATCCTGACCCCCTCGGCTTCGAACGCCTGACGTATGTCCGAGAAGCGCAAAAATCAAAAGAGCTGAACGGAAGTCGCATTCCGATGATCATCATCTCGGCCTCCGGGATGTGCGAAGCCGGGCGAATCCTGCACCATCTCAGAAACAACATTGAGGACAGCCGCAACACCGTCATGATAGTCGGATACTGTGCCGACCATACACTGGGCAAGCGAATCGTCGACCGTGTCCCACAGGTGCGCATCTTTGGCGAACCGTATGACTTGAAGGCCGAGGTGGTGGTGAAGAACAGTTATTCTGCCCACGCCGATCATCCCGGGATGCTGAGGTTTCTCTCATCGCTCGACAGGGACCGGCTCAAAAAGGTCTTCCTCGTTCACGGGGAACCCAGCCGGCAGGAAATGCTTCGTGACGCGCTTCTGGAACAGGGATATGGGGACGTGTCCATTCCGGACTATGGAGAGTCCTTCGAACTATGACGACTGTTGTTCGTTAAGATCTCGTCGACAGCGTGTTGGTTTTAGTCAACCTCCAGGCTATCCTGAGCGAGTTCATTCACATTTAGGCATCTGGACAAGACCCGAAAGGGTCTGAGGGAATCCGGTGAAGCCGATAGGCCGAGTCCGGAGCTGTACCCGCAACTGTGAGATGCGTGCGCCACGGCCGCGAAGCGATAAGGTCACTGTGAGTACATCACGGGAAGGCCCTCGCGGAGCCGGGGAATATAGAGAGACGCATCGAGCCAGGAGACCTGCCAGAGGCCTCATTGCCAACCTCCGGGAAATGGGGTTCGGGATGAAGCGCTTTCGCAATCAGCGGCAACGGCGCTAAGGCCTGTACCCATGACATTGAGGTGCAGGCTTTTATGCTTAAAACCAGTCTCTTCTTTGCGCTTCTGCTGGTGCTCCTGCCCGGTAAGGTCAGGGCACAGGATGCATCCGACTCGCTGTACTCCCTGCCGGAGGTGACGATCGTTGCCACCCGGTTTGAGATTTCGACCGACAGCCTGCCCGCCCGCGTTACGCGGATTGGCCGGCGCACCCTCGAGCGCTATGCGGGGCGTACTGTTGCGGAGATCCTTGCGCAGCATGGAACCGGGTTCGTGCGAAGCTTGGGGCCGACGGGACTCTCGGGGTTGTCGCTGCGCGGTGCGGGGCCGGGGCACACGGCGTTGCTTCTTGATGGCCAGCGGCTGAACGATCCGCAGCTGGGCCAGATTGATCTCACCCTCATTCCGGCCGAGTTTCTCTCATCCGTTGATGTATTGCACGGTGGAGGCGCCTCGCGTCATGGCAGCGACGCCGTGGCCGGCGCCATCGACCTGTCTATGATGTCTGGTGAGACGAACACGATGCGGATAGCAACCGTGGCGGGAGCCTTCGGTGAGAGATCGATCGCGGCGGTCGGCTCTCTGGGCGATCGAGGAATGGCGTTAACTATGGGTGCGGAGCTGTCTGACGTGCAGGGAGACTTTGCATTCGACGACCGGTCGAGTTTCCCTCCGAGGGCGAGGCGGCGCTCCAACGCTGATCGGCAGACCGCCAGTGTCTATGGCAAGGTGCGACGAACTACGCCCGGATCGGAGACACGAATTGCAGGTTGGGTAATGTCATCCAGACGTGGCTTGCCCCCCGTCGCGGGAGCAGAAAGTGCGGGCGAACGCCAGTGGGATGATATGATAAGGTTGTGGGCTTCCCACCGTTGGCAGCACAAAGTAAGCCGCACCGAGGTGCAAGCGTCTGCCCAGCGATCTACAATCCGGTATGCGAATCCTGCGCTGGAGATCGATGACTCCGGCGTGACGAGGTCCGTCTCGATAGGTGGTTCCCATCAGAGACACGTGGCGCAGCAAGTGCGGGCTCGCTTGGGTATCGATCTCTTCGCGCAGTCGGCAGACCATCCCGCTCTTTCGGGGCTTGTCAGTCAGTCGGGAGCTGCCGCTCACATTCTTTTTCTTCTGCCCGTCTTCAGGCACACAACGGTGTTTCCTGCCGTCAGGTCCGACTGGCTGGTGAGGGACGGCCAGGTCGCTCAAAGCATGGCACCCTCACTGCGAATCCGAGTTGCGCCCGACGCGTGGCGGCCGCTGGCCATCAAAGCAGGACTGGAACGCTCGTTTAGATTCCCGACTTTCAATGACCTTCATTGGAATGCTCCTTATGCGTCGGGAAACCCGGCCTTGAAGCCGGAAACGGGAGTCTCTACGGATCTGGGAATCGAGATTCGATCGGGGGCAGCGTCCGCCGAGCTCACAGCGTTCTACCAGTCCCTGCAGGATCGCATCACGTGGCTGCCATCGAGCGATGGAATATGGAGGCCGCGCAACATCGGACGTGCGGTAAGCGCCGGATTTGAACTCTCGGCGGCCGCCGCGTTTCGTGTGGTCAGGATTCCGTTGAGAGTGGACATCGCCTACGAAAAAGTGGATGCCAGAGATCGCTCGGATCCGTCAGCGGGTACGTACGGGAAGCAGCTCCGCTACGTACCGCGGCACACACTTCGGTCCGGTCTCGCGGTCGATGCCGACGCGTTTTCGGCTGGCTTGTCGCTTCGCGTCGTGGGGGAGCGTTTCATTACGGAAGACGCATCCGAGTCGCTACCCGCGTATGGCGTGTTCGACTTGATCACGGGTTGGCGCGTTCAGCTCTCGGACGTGCGACTTGACCTGTCCGCCATCCTGGAGAATGTTGGAAATGCCGCTTACCAGCCGGTGGCGGGCTACCCCATGCCTCCTCGCCATCTCCGATTCAAGCTCAGGGCGACCATCTAATCGAATAGCCATCGAATGAAGTTCTCTCCATCAACATCGTTTCGCCTCGTTGCACTCGTATTCACAGCGGTCACTCTCTCTGCATGCGAGCTATCATCGTCCGAGGACGACACGCCCGTTGTCGGAAAGGTCGTCGTCGCCAATCAGGGGAATTTCTCTGACGGCAACGGATCGGTGTCGGTCTATGACCCTGCCTCCGGCGAGTCGTCGGTGATGGCTTCGGGGCTTGCGTCAATCGTACAGAGTGTTCACGTTTCCAACGGACGCGTCCACGTTGCCTCGAACACGGGCAACCGTGTTGACGTGTTTGATTCGGCAACACGTGATCAGGTGAGTCAGATCGTCGATGTAGAGAGCCCGCGATACATGGCGCGTGTTAACAATGCCACGTTGTTGGTTACCAATCTGTTCGACAACAGCGTGTCGGTAATCAACACCAGCGAATCGCGTGTGTCGTCAAAGATTCCGGTAGGAGCCAACCCGGAAGGGGTTCTCGTAATAGGTCAAGAGGCTTTCGTTGCGAATCACGGCTTCGGCGGGGGGAAGTCGATCTCGGTTGTGAGCATTCCAGATCGCTCGGTCTCGCGTACCATCAACGTTGACTGCGATGGTCCGAGGTTTGCCTTTCGTGATGCGCAAGCGGAACTGCTGGTAGTGTGCAGCGGCCAGATCATCTATGATGCCGAGTTCAACATTGTCGGCACCACCGACGGCGCCGTACTAGTGCTGGATCCGGCAACCGGAGCGGAGACGGACAGAATATCTGTCGACGGGATGATCGCTACGGCAGGCCCGGGTCAGGACGCATTCTACGCCGCGTCTCTTCGTAGGCTTTTTGTGGTTCTTGAGCAGAGTTCGATCGTGGCCATCGACACCGACGTCAATGCGGTCTCCGGCACAATCGGACCGATCCAAGGCGACCCAATAGGCGGTGTGGCATATCGGGCAGCGGATGGCCTTTTGTACGTTGCGCGCGTTCCGGGCTTCACACAGGCCGGGAGTGTAACCATGCTATCACTTGATGGGTCGGTGGTATCAGAGTTCGGGACAGGAGTGGCGCCGTCGCACATCGACTTCGTCGAGGAATAGCGTAATGAGCGGCATATGCGTCGACAGGTGCCTGTGTCACGGGGTAACCTTCAGGGAACTCAAGCAAGTCGCTGACGCGAAGGAAATAGGAGAGCTATCCGACCTCCAGAACGTCGTTCCTTTTGGAATGAACTGCGGATTATGTCGCCCATATGTCCGGCAGATGCTGCGGACTGGCGAAATCGCGTTCGACTATCTCATCGATGGCGGGGAAGATGGGTGAAGCGGGACTCGGTAACATTTCGGTTACATTGGACCGGGATAATCAGCGTAACTTATCATTGTGTAATCGTGTGAGATAGACTCAGAATCAGGAGACCGTTTGAACGTCAGCAGCAGCGGGTCAACTCCGCAACCAAAAGGACGCATTCTGGTTGTCGATGACGAGGACGACATACTCGACCTTCTCGACTACAATCTCCGGAAGGAGGGCTATCAGGTCGAACTGGCGCGAGACGGCATCGATGCTCTCGAGAAAGCTCAATTAGAATCCCCAGACGTCATTATCCTGGACGTCATGATGCCGCGTATGGACGGGATCGAGTTCTGCCGCACAATTCGTAATCATGCCGTCCTTCGCTCCGTGCCGATTCTAATGCTCACGGCGAAGAGCGAAGAGGAAGATCACGTTGCGGGACTTGACGTAGGCGCGGATATCTACCTGACAAAACCCATCTCACTACCGGTACTGCTCAGTCA
>JAHHLP010000205.1 GCA_018679295.1 Rhodothermia bacterium | reverse complement strand
GCCGGGATCTCGATACGAAACGTCGCACCGTGTCCGGGCCGCGACTGCACGAGAGTCAACGTCCCACCATGGTAGTCCTCAACGATCCTCTTGGCGAGGCTCAGTCCGAGCCCCCACCCTCGCTTCTTGGTCGAATACCCGGGACGAAAGACATTCTTCCACTCGCGGCGGTCTATTCCTTTACCGGTGTCGGAAACATCTATCTGAATTCTATCACCATCGCGCGAAGCCCTTAGGCTGATACTGCCGCTGCCACCCTCGATCGCATCAAGCGAGTTCTTCAGCAGGTTCTCGATGACCCACTCAAAGAGCTCGACGTTTACGGGCGCGCGCAGACTCGGATCTACTTTGGCTTCGAGGATGACCTTTGGGCCGCGCGAGGGCAATCGGCGACGAATGTAGTCTACTGTGGAGTTCACAACCGATTCGAGCGACTCGACGGAAAGCCGTGGCATCGAGCCGATATCCGAGAAGCGGCTAGCCACCCTGGTGAGTCGTTCGACGTCCTTGTCGATCTCCTCAACGGCTTCGAGGCGGCGGCTCAAGTCGAGATGGTCGGCACGAAGTATTTCGAGCCAACCCATAAGACTTGAAATCGGCGTTCCTAATTGATGAGCGGCCTCCTTCGCCATACCAACCCACAGGCTACTCTGCTCGCTTCGTCGTACGTAGCTAAAGCCGAGATAGCCCACGAGGATGAACAGTCCGACAAACGCAAACTGGACGTAGGGGTACCATCGTAGCTCCGAAACCAGCGGTGATTCACCGTAGTGAACCTGCTGTTCGAGGCGAACGCCTGTCAACCCCGGGAAAGTAATTTCGATCGGAACCGCCGCGTAGGTTCTATCCATCTTGTCGACGAGCGCGTTCAGCCGCTCGACATAGCGAAGTGAATCATCGGAATCAATGCCCCGAAGCGACGCGGGGGCATCGATGTTCCTCCAGCTCAACGCCTCACTCGTACGCGAATCCGTGACGATCGCCGGGATATCGAAAGCGTTAGGGACGAGGATGTCGTCCATAATGAAGCTTAGCTCGCTGGCGGGAGGCATGCCTTGGGCCCAGCGGATTGCGTCGATGTACTCGGAAGCCGTGGCAGTATCCAGACCCACATTACCAACGGATCCATCGAGGGAACGAACGAATGCCTCCAGCGCCGCCAGTTCCTGCTGATATGGGTTGAGGGATTGCTGCTGCGCCTTCGGCAGCTGCTCCAGAGCACTTGCCCACAAGCGGACCACCGACTGCTCACGGTCCTTCAGCCGGTCGACGAGATGGTTGGTGTACGCGAGGGAGGCGACCGCGATCAGACTTGCGAAAGCAATCAGACCGATCTTGAGCTTCGTCGAAATGCGATAAGCTTTCATGAGTGCGGCTGGGCTGTCCGGTGAAGAAAGTACCCGTGTTCCCCGCTGCCATGGTCGGGATTTGTGCAGGTACGCCCCTAGAATGCCCCAGACGCTAAGCTGTTCGCCCTATCCGACTGTGGCCGGAGCCGCGTTCAGAATGGTCTGGTTACGCTTGGGACCTGTCGAGATAGTGCTGATCGGTACGTCGAGGTAATCGGAGACCGCGGAAAGATAAGTTCGCGCGCAGTCCGGCAGATCATCGAACGAGGTAACCCCCGTAATGTCCTCTCCCCAGCCTTCGAAGGACTCGTAAATGGGTTCGACCTTTTCGAGCGTTTGGACCTCGGAAGGAAATCGCTCCGTGCGCTTGCCGGCTACGTCGTAAGAGGTGCACGCCTTGATCTGCGGTGTGCCGGTGAGAACGTCCAGTTTGGTAATCGCCAGATCTGTGAAACCGTTGATCATGCTCGTGTACCGAAGCGCGACCAGATCGAGCCAACCGCAGCGGCGCGGGCGCCCCGTCGTCGCACCAAACTCACCACCCTTTGACCGAAGCTCTTCTCCTGTTTCTCCATCGAGTTCCGTCGGGAAAGGCCCGTTGCCCACCCGCGTCGAGTACGCCTTCACGATTCCGATCACCCGTTTGATCTCCGTCGGGGGTATGCCGAGGCCTGTACAGCACCCGCCAACAGTTGGATGACTCGACGTCACGAAGGGATACGTACCAAAATCGACATCGAGCAGAGAGCCCTGCGCGCCTTCGGCAAGGACGTGTGCACCGCCCTTGAGAAGCTGGCCGAGATATTGGCTGGTGTCGGTGACAAACGGATCGATCAGCTTGTCGAACTCGACGTACTCCTCCGTAATGGCATCCACGTTGAGTTGATCGGCACCGTATACGCCTTTCAGGATCGCGTTCTTCTCCTCTATCGCCACCTTGAGCTTCTTTCGAAGCACATCCCGGTCCAGCAGATCGACTACGCGGATACCTGTCCGTGCGAACTTGTCCACATATGCAGGGCCGATTCCGCGACCCGTCGTGCCGATCGCCCCCGCGTCGCGAGCGCGTTCCCGCGCTTCCTCGACCTTCTTGTGGTAGGGCATAATGAGGTGCGCATTGTGGGAGATGAACAGGCGATCGTCGACGTCATATCCGAGTCGCTTGATCATCCCTATCTCGTCCAGCAGGGCTCCGGGATCGATGACGACCCCATTGCCGATCACACACTTCACGCCATCATGAAAGATGCCGCTGGGTACGAGGTGAAGGACGAAGGTCTTATCGCCCCACATGATAGTATGGCCAGCATTGGCGCCGCCCTGATACCTGGCGACGACGTCAATCTCGCGACTCAGGAGGTCAACGATCTTCCCCTTCCCTTCGTCGCCCCACTGACTCCCAATTACGACAGTTACCGGCATGGTTATTGGACTCTCCGGCTACGGATAGCCGTGCTGGATGGACACAGAAAAGGTGACGGGACTATCCCGTCACCTTCCTGAAACTTATTAAGGACGACCGGGAGCCCGCAGGCTGCCCTGCCGGAAAGGCTTCGAATTCCTAAGACTCCGACGTCTCCGTCTCGAAGCTCTGGACCGCCTCTTCTACAGAGGGATAGTGCTTGAAGACGGTGATGAGCTTGGTCACGATCAACAGGGACTGAATTCGGTCCGCCACATTGGCGAGCCTGAGATCTCCCCCCGAGTTGCGCATCGTGGTCATGCCACTGATGAGCATCCCTAGACCGCTCGAGTTCATGAACTTGACCTTCGAAAGGTCGACAACCACGTTGTTCTTTCCTTTCTCCCGGAGTTCATGCAGTGTATTGTGCAAGCCGCTGCCGTCCGGGCCACCCATGACGTTACCCTTGAGGGTGATTACGACTGCGTTGTATTTCTCGTCTACGCTGTAGTTCATCGCTTTCGCCGAGTCGTTCTTTATTTGCCCGATTTGCGTCCGCTCGATGCTCGAGCCCTCAGCTCCACTACAACGGGAGCCGCTACAAACACGGACGAGTAAGTACCAATCAAGATGCCTATGATCAAAGCAAACGCAAAGCCTTTTAGCACCTCGCCACCGAATATAAACAGCGTTGCTACCACGAGCAAGGTGGTCCCCGAGGTGACTATGGTGCGGCTCAGGGTGTGGTTGATGGACTTGTTGACCATCTCCGGATAGGGCTCTGTCTTGAAGATATTGGCGTATTCCCGGATGCGGTCGAAGATGACGACCGTATCGTTGAGGGAGTAACCGACGATCGTGAGGAACGCCGCGATAATCGTCTGATCAATCTGCAGGGAAAACGGCGTGATGCCATGCAGGATCGAGAAGACGCCCAGCGTTATCGTCACGTCGTGGAAGAGTGCTGCCACGGCTCCCAACCCGAATCGCCATTCAAACCGGATGAGTATGTAGACGAAGATGACCAACAGGGAGCCAAGGACGGAATAGATGGCACCCCTTTTCAGGTCGGCTGCAAAGCGCGGTCCAACAATGTCCGTCTTTTGAATCGTCGGATTCGAATCCGGAAACGACGTCGCAAGCGTCTGCGTGATGCTTTGCTGAACCGTGCTAATGTCTCCTTCCTCCAGTGTGCGAATCAAGAGATCCGACTCGCCGAAGGTCTTCACTTCCGGAGCGCTGCCCAACTGAGACGACAGCGCCTCTCGGACACTGACTGCGTCGAGCGGGTCGGTCGTCGCTACGACGAACTCCATGCCCCCCTGAAAGTCGATTCCCATTTCGAGCCCCTTCGTCGCAAAGGCAACGATGCTGGCCACGAGCAATACAGCCGAGAAGACGTAGCCCTTCGTGCGGCTCCCTACCAGCTGAAGGTTGCTGTTTTCAAGTATTCTCATTGTCTTATATCGTTGTGCGACAATTTATTAAAATGTCGCATTTCATAGTCTGGTTCAATACCCGAATCGCCTGTTCAGCCGTAGTTCACAGACACTCGTTTTCCGATCACGAGGTAATCGAAAATGATGCGGGTGAACACGATGGCGCTGAACATCGACGCCAGAATTCCCGCCATGAGGGTGACGGCAAAGCCCTGGATCGGACCTACACCAAACGAGTACAGGATTGCGCCAACAAAAAACGTCGTGATATTGGCATCGAAGATGGCGCTGAGCGCTTTCGCGTAACCACCGTCGATGGCTGCTTTCAGCGTCTTCCCTGCGGTCTGTTCTTCCCGGATTCGTTCGAAGATCAGGACGTTGGCGTCCACGGCCATACCGATCGTCAACACGATTCCGGCGATACCCGGTAGAGTCAACGTGGCCTTGAAGCCCGCGAGGATACCCAGGATGAAGACGATGTTGATCACGAGCGCGAGGTCGGCGACAATACCTCCGGTCCGGTAGTACGCGATCATGAACAGAGCGACGATCAGAAGTCCAACCATCACCGAGATGAATCCTGCACGGATCGAGGCACGGCCGAGGCTTGGGCCCACCGTGCGTTCCTCGACTATCTCGACCGGAGCAGGAAGAGCACCCGACTTCAGGATAGTGACGATGTCTTCTGCCTCTGCCTGCGAGGCTAGACCGCTGATCTGCGACCGTCCGCCGGTGATGCGTTCGTTGACGACCGGGTACGAATACACGACGCCATCGAGCACGATCGCCACCTGTTTTCCGACGTTAGCACCTGTCAGTCGCGCCCACGTTCTCGCGCCCTCGGAATTCATCACCATGGTGACCTCGGCAGCGTTGGTGATCTGGTTGAAGTCGACGCGGGCGTCATCAATGACTTCTCCGGTCATTTCGATTTCGTCTCGCACGCCCAGGAGATAGTAGATTTCCTGTCCGCCTTCAGTCGCTTCGGGGCTCGCTGTGTACATCAGCTCGATCCCGACCGGCAGCAGGCTCTGCGCTTCCGGCTCAGCCAGTAGGCGGTTGACCGCGGCTGTGTCCTGTTCGGAGACGGCACCGTAGATCACGCCCTGTCCTATCGGCTGCATGACCTCAAGGAGACGGTTGCCGCCGGGAGCCTCTTCGTCGAGGATCGCCGAGATGTCAAGCGAGGTGTCGGCCGCTGCCGAGCCGTCAGCGAGCGTGTCGGCCTCTTCCTCGAACACTTCGATGAGACCCTGAACCGATCGCCGTACGTCTTCGGGATCTGCCATGAGCCGGAATTCGAGCCGTGCTGTACCCTTCAAGAGCTTTCGAACACGCTCCGGCTCGTCAACTCCGGGGAGTTCCACGATAACGCGCCGTGACCCCTGCTTCTGGATGGACGGCTCCGTGACACCATACCGGTCGACGCGGTCGCGAATAATCTCGATAGCTCGCGACACGGCTCCGTTGGTCTCACCACGAAGGTAGGCCGCCACTTCGGCGTTCGTCGACCGCCTCGTAATTCCCTCGTCGTCATTCCTGAAATACCGCGACAGGCGGGCGTCAGGATCTCTGGCTTCGAACTCCTCCACGAGCGCGTCTATGAAGGCCGCGCCTTCCCCAAGCGACCGCTCGTGCGCAGCGGCAAACACCTCGTCGAAGGCAGGGTCCGTGTCGCGGGCTAGCTCGCGCACAAGCGCTTCAACGCCGACTTCCAACGCGACGTGCATGCCGCCAAGAAGATCGAGGCCGAGCTTGAGAGATTTCTCATCCAGCTCGCGGATCTTCGCGAAGTTCTCCTGTACGTATGCTTCGCGAGCTTCCTCCTCCATGTCGTCCATCCGACCCTCCATATACATTCTCTGGATCGAAGGCCAGAGGTAGAATCCGGACAGAAGAAGGAAGAAGACTGTAATCGATATTTTAAAACCGTTTCCTTGCATGGCTGATAGTGGCAAGTTGACTATAGCGGAAACCGCCGACGATCGTCAGCGGCAAAACGACGAAACCGGGGTGTAACCTGCCGGCTACGGTCCGTTGGGAAGTGCGGAATTGACGCCGAATAGGACAGCCGGAGGCTTTGGCGCCTCCCGAAACGGTAACATAACGACACGGCCGAGCCCGTCCCCGAGGCGCGTGCGCATGAGCACATCGAGAGCGCTGAATGTCACGTCCGCCTTGGTGCGCAACGACTTGGTGATTGCCGGTGCGAGGACAACGCGCAGGGCGAGGAAATGACGAAAGGCAGCGTCGGAGTAACCGAATGCACGTGCCAGCCGAACGCGGAACGCGTCTGCACCGGAATACTCATTCACGAATGCCTCGACAAACTCGTCGAATGAAGCCGGGTTGGTGGCGAGGGCCGCAGATACGGCCGCATCAAAGTCATCGTCCGGGGTCACATGGAGCCGATCGAGCAGCCACCTGGCCGCAGCATCGGTGGACGAGCCCTGCGTCGGGCGTACGAAAGGCGCCGCCATAACGGCCAGCATCCCGAAAAGCATCGTGGATACGACCGCCACACGAATCTTGTTATTTCTGAGAAGCGGCGACATTCTGTCGTAGGTTTACGGCATCAACCAGTGTGGTTTCTCGATCATACGACGGCGATCGGCAACCGGTGGTGCAGGAAGCCGCGCAAAACGCGGCTTGTCGGGGTCGAAATCGTGTGAACACCCGGGAGAACTTTAAGTTACTGCAACCACCAGCCGGGTACCCAAATTAATCTTGAATCCTCACCGAAACGAGCCGCTGAGTGTAGTCGGGAGCGCCACATCGCGGCACGCGGCGTTAATCTGATTGGACTCGAGTTCACTGCGGGCAGGAAGGAAATCTGAGGCTTCGGAACTCTTAACAAACACTGTATGGAACCCGGTCTGGTCGGTGAGGTAGTCCTTTCGTCATCTCACACCCAAGCCGCACGTAACACCATGCGCGGACGCCACCGCTTTACCATTCTTACCGCGGCCGCCACGGTGTTGCTCATGTCATGGGGGGCCTTTGTGACGAGCATAGATGCTGGCTTGGCTGTGCCCGACTGGCCTACCTCCTTCGATTCGTACGACCCATTCAATCCATGGCCGGACTGGTGGACCATCACCCCCGTTCTTGCCGAACACGGACATCGGCTTCTGGGTGCACTCGTTGGCCTGTTGACGTTAATCCTTGCTTCGTGGACCATCTACGCGGACGACCGGAGGTGGATGAAGGTGCTATCTGTCGCCGTCCTGATGACCGTGATGGTGCAGGGAGTACTTGGGGGCCTACGGGTTGTCTGGGTATCGCTTGACCTTGCCGTCGTTCATGCATGCGTCGCCCAGATCTTTTTCGCCAGCCTTATCTGTTTGGCCATCTTCACATCGCCGTCCTGGGTATCAGGCACGAACGAACGGAGTTCGGCTGTGCCAGGAAGGGTGCGCGCACTCACTGTGGTAACGGCGCTCGCCGTGTTCGTTCAGATCATATTCGGTGCACTTCTTCGCCACCCCGGTACGGGTATAGACCTGCTCTTTGCCGGTGTACATATTTTTTGGGCATTCGTCGTCGTTGCTCTTATACTTGCGTCAGCGCAACTGATTCGCAGCGACGAACATGGCCGGCACCTAGGACGTGCCCGCAACGCAGCTGTGTCGCTGCTCGCGATCCAGTTCATGCTCGGCATGACCGCGTTCTTTGTTCTGCTCGACGAGCAGGGAATGGTTCGGCCGAGCAACCTGCAGGTGATCGTCAACACGTCACATATGGTAGTCGGAGCACTCCTGATGGGCGCCACTGTTGCGCAGGCAACATATGCACTCGGATGGAAGGCACGAGAGGTGCCCCGATTCACGGAGTCGGCCGAACTGCAACCGATGAGTATTGGATAGCATCAGCGAGTTTCTTTAGATGAGCAGCAGCGAGAACCACATTCAGCGAGCGGACGTAGCCGCCGGGCGGCTGGCTCAGCCGCCACGTACTTCGCGAATCTCGTGGGCAATCCAGGGAAGTTCGGTCGGCGATTACATCGCCCTGACAAAACCCGAGATAACCTTTCTCGTGGTTCTTTCGTCCGTCGCGGGGTTCTCGTTAGGGTCGCCTCCAGGAATCGACGTCTGGCTGCTTCTCATCACGATTGTCGGAATCGGGCTGACCTCGGCCGGAGCGGGCGCACTCAACCACTATCTGGAGCGCGACTACGATCGGTCGATGAAGCGTACGTCCACGAGGCCTATCCCTTCGGGTCGCGTCCCGGCGGTGCGTGCCCGCAATTTCGGCGTGGCGCTGACCGGTGCGGGACTGGCTATCCTGTGCCCGCTCGTCAACCCGATGACGTCGGTACTTGCCGCGTTGACCGTTGCGCTGTATCTCTTCGTTTACACCCCGATGAAGCGCAAGTCATCGCTCAACACTCTTGTGGGTACGCTTCCGGGCGCGCTGCCGGTAATTGGCGGATACGCAGCGGCAACGAATTCTCTTGCCAGTGGCACGGCATGGCTGCTGTTCTGCGTTCTTGCCTTTTGGCAGATGCCCCACTTCCTGTCGCTCGCGTGGATGTACCGCAAAGACTACAGCCGCGGTGGTTTCGAAATGCTCCCGGTACGCGATGTGGACGGCACGGCAACCGTCCGCCAAACCGTTCTCTTCACCGCCGCCACGATCGTGTCCAGCATCGCCCTGGCAGCGTGGGCCGGCTTCGGAGTGTTGTATGTGGCCCTAGCCGCAGTGGGAGCCGCCATCATGATTCGCCCGACGATATCGTTTGCGCGATCCCGATCGAACGCCGACGCGCGGCGGGTTCTGAAGGCGAGTGTTGTGTACATTCCTGTTATCGTTCTCGCAATCCTGCTCGATCGTCTCGTCTGACACCACGTCCCCGCACAGGACGAACGACAACCCACGTCGTTATGAGTTACGCTGCAGCCGTCGCGGCCGCTTGCCTTGTTCTCAGCTCGTGCCGCTACAACACTGATTCGGAAGACCCTAGACTGACGCCTGCCGAGATAGGCCAGCTTCGCACTGAGGTTACCGAAGTGATAGACCGCTTTGGTAGAATGTGGGAAGACGAAGACATGACCACATTTGACCAGATTGTGGCCCGGGACGAGGACCTGCTAATTATCGGCACTGATGCGGCCGAGAGGATCGTCGGATACGAGGCCTATCGGGATTCTCGCTCAAGACAGTTTGCCGCTTTCGAGAACGTCGAGTTCGAAGTACTGAATCGCAATGTGAAGGTCAGCTCGTCCGGCAAAGCCGCGTGGTTTGCGGAGGAGTTCAACCTGCTGCTCCTGTCAAAGGGCGAACCGATTAGCCTCGAGGGATTACGAGTCACCGGCGGCCTGGAGAAGCGTGGTGCTGATTGGGTCATAGTGCAGCTTCACTACTCCGTGCCAGTGGCAGGTCAAGCCGCCGAATACTAGCGTCTGTCAGCACTTGCGCGGCGGAGCCCGCAACATTGGAAGAAAAGCAGGATCTCAAATCGCTAAATCGTCAGGAACTCGAGTCGCTTGCGGTCGCGATGCGAGAGCCTTCCTACCGTGGGCAGCAGCTCTTTGAATGGATCTACGGCAAGGGAGCGACGCGTTTCGAGGAGATGACCAATCTCCCAAAGGAGTTCCGCGAACGGTTGGCGGACACCAAAAGGATTAGCTCCGCGATCGTTGAGAATCAGCAAGTTTCTTCGGATGGAACGGTCAAGGCACTGATGCGGCTCGAATCAGGCCGCCACGTGGAGGCTGTCCTGATCCCGGAGATGGAGGGCGATCGGGTGCTGCGCGCGACGGCCTGTGTTTCCAGTCAGGTCGGATGCCCCATGGCCTGCGCTTTCTGCGCGACGGGCACTATGGGCTTCCATGAGAACCTGTCGGCAGGCCAGATCTTCGACCAGGCGAGGGCCATGGACCAGATCGCGGGCGAGCGTTTGGGTCGAGGGCTAAGCAACATTGTTTTCATGGGGATGGGAGAACCTCTGCTCAACTATGCCAGTGTGGTGCGCAGCGTCCGGCTAATCTCCGATCCTGCCGGGCTAGGGCTCTCCCAACGTAGAATCACGATTTCGACTGTAGGGCTTGCACGGAGGATCAAGCATCTGGCTGACGAGGATATCCATACCAGACTCGCCGTTTCTCTCCACGCCCCTACAGATGAGAAGCGAAGTGCCATCATGCCTGTCAACAGAGCGGCCCGCACGGACCTGTCGGCGTTGAAGGAGGCTCTTGTCTACTACTACCGCCAGACCTCCGAACCGATTACCTTTGAGTACTGCCTCTTCGACGGTGTGAATGACACGGACCAAGACGCCTCCGACCTGGCGCTGGCCTCAAAATGGATTCCCAGCAAGGTCAATCTGATCATGTACAATCCGGTCGCTGGACTTCCATTCAGTCGCACACGGGACGAACGCATGAACCGATTTGTCCGTCGGCTTGTTAAAGAAGGTGTGACTGTTACGGTGCGTCGCAGCCGTGGTCAAGACATCGACGCTGCCTGCGGGCAGCTGGCGGTGAGTGAGACCCACGAGGATCAGGCGTAGCGCCGTCCAACAAAACCTGAATACTATGAGCTACGAAGACGTTACCCGGGAAATTCCAGATGGCGTGGTCAAGGGTACGGCCGGTTTTTTTGGAATGCTGGCGGCTATCTTCCTCCTTCCGCGATTGATCCGCTTTACGGTTCGGAACTACTTTTTCCGCGCCATTGCTGAGATCGTTGCGATCGTGACACTGGGCCTACTCACCGAGAAGTTCACCTCCTGGCTCGCCGGGGACACCGATCAGCCCGGTTCCTACATCGCACCCTCAGAGAATCTCAAGATTCCTGAAGAGGTGTCATAAGGTAGGGGCATCAGCGGAGGTGATTTCCGGATCGGAAGCCTGCCCTCTTTCGTCGGATCTCCTCTTGAGAAGGAACGAGATCCCGAACATCGCGAGCCCGAGTACAGCAATTACGAAGTACGCCGTCTCATAACCGTCGCGTCTCGTCACATCCGACGCGGCGAGTGCCCCGACGACCGCTCCACCGATCAGGAGGCCAACGTTGAGGGAAAGCGTCACGATTCCCTGCGCCGTAACCCTGTCTTCCAGCCGGGACTCGCGAAGGATGATGTAGTTGAGAGAGGAGCCCAGAAGACCACCAAGCGCGATTCCGACCATAACCGTGCCCGTATAGAAGGCGGGCAGCGTTTCAAACGCCGCAACGAGCCACAGTCCGCAGGACAGGAATACACTCGAGACCATTACCACTTTTCGTGCCCCAATGCGATCCAGAATCCATCCAAATGCCGGTGATCCAAGCGCAACGGCGGCTGCCAGAGGCAGAAACATGAACGACGCGACCGACTTGCTCACCGAAAAAGTCGCTTCCGCTACCGACGGAACGAAGATGATCACCGCTTCGCAGAACCCGGCCGCAACCGTGAGCATCAGCGCGAGCCGGGACTGCAGCGACTCGAATATCTTCGGGGATACGAGGGGTCTTTCGACCTTACGCGCGTTGCGGAAATAGAGCCACGCCGTTACTACACCGAGGCCCACCATCAACCAGACGCGGGGTCTCGCAACGCTGGCCACAAACTCAATCGCGTCAATGCCGTTCAGGCCGAATGAGATCGCTGCGACCGCGACAGTGAACAGGGCCAAGCCGCGGTAGTCGAATTTCGTACTGGGTTCGCTGCTCAACACCTGCGGCACATGGCGCCGTCCGACGATAATCGCAATACCTGCCAGTGTGGGCGTGATGATGAAGAGCCATCGCCAGCTGAACTGAAGAATGATACCGCTCATCGCGGGACCAATCAGGAAAGCAAAGCCAAACACCGAACCGAGTACTCCGAGTGCGCGACCCTGGCTTTGCGGCGGAAAGGTATCCCCGATCACCGCGCTGGAAACCGGGAAGACGCCCGCCGCACCCAGGCCCTGAAGTGCCCGTCCCACGAGCACCGCCCAAAACGGAGGCGCCGCGGCCACGATCAAGGCGCCTGCCGCAAAGATCGACAGGTCGAGCACAAAGACCAGTCGGCGGCCGCGCGTGTCCGCCAGCTTCGACATGAGCGGAACACCCATGAGGTTGAACAACACAAAGATGTTCAGTACCCATGCGATGGCACGCTCATCAACTTCGTAATAGTCACGCAGCGCTGGAAGCGCCGGGCCGACCATGGCTATGTCAAGCGCAGCAATGAGGACTCCCAGAAAGAGTACCGCCAGAAGGGGTCGCTTGCGACTCGGATCGGTCAATTTAGAAGTCTGCGAATGGGCGTTTGCGGCGGTAGCGCTCGTAGACGGACAGGCGCCCAATATGTTCTCCTGCGACACACCGACCTACGCTGTACGGCGAGACATCGGGCAAGGGAAAGAGTGCGCTTGTTTCCGTTAACTCGGTCAATTGTCGGCCGATACTTTTGGCGACCCCCATGTGCTTACGGCACAACGATATAATGGCCAGTGAAACGGATCCCAGCCAAACGCACAAGCCGGTGAACTCCGACCCGTTGAAAGCGGAGCTAGCCGACAGTGCGACCCATGCAGTCGCCCCAGGCCGTCCTGCGCGAGCCTCATTTCATCCTTTCAGCTCTATTCGGGCGAAACTGGGGATCTTCGCTGTGCTCGAAGTAGCGCTGATCAGTGCGGCGCTCTACGTCTTCTTCCCTTCCCACCTCGAGGATCAGGCCGTGGACGCGATCACAAAACGCGCGTCGGCTGTGGCCGACATGGCCGCTTATGTGATCAGCGGACGTGCGAGTCCACAATCCAGTTCTGACGTCGACATATTGCTCCGCGCCTCGGCTCAGGTAGAGGACCTGGTTTATGTCTTCTTGACCGGGCCGGACGGTACGGTCATTTCCGAAGTCAATCGAGATCCCGGCCGCTATTTGGCCAATAGCGAGATACGGAAACCTGGTGGACTATCACCGCAGCACGACATCTTCCGCGTCCATCGCGCGGTCGAGGTCGCCGACGGATCCCGACGAACGCTCCACCTCGCGATTTCGCTTGAGCCGCTCACGAAGACCGCCCGGAGGAGCCGCGCGACCATCGCAGGGATTTGCATGTTAATCCTGATGCTCGGGATGGTTGGCGTGGTCATTATGAGCCAAATCATTACGGCCCCCCTCAAAGAGATCGTTGCCACCGCCGAAAAGATCTCGCAGGGCGAGTTGGAACACCGGGTGAAAGTTGCCAGCGTTGACGAGATAGGAAGGCTCGGCGCTTCGTTCAACAACATGGTCGACGGACTCAAGTCGGCGTACAAGCACCTCGAAAGTGCAAACGCAACGCTCGCCTACCACTCCGAAGACCTTCAGGCAGAAATCGCGCAGAAGAAGCGCGCGGAGGAGGCATTGCGAGCCAGCGAGGCCAAGTTCAGGGCCGTCGTAGAACATGCGACGGACGTAGTTGCAGTGCTCAACGAGTCCGGCCGCATTCGCTACGTTTCTCCTGCCACCATTCACATGATGGGCGTTCCGCCTGAGAATCTCGTGGGTACCAAGGTACTCGACAATGTGCACCCCGAGGATCGGCCAGTTCTCCAGCGAGCGCTCAACCAGAGCAAGAGCCTGACAGGCATCATCGAGGCCGACGTAAGGTGGCGACACGCCAATGGGAAGTGGCGTTATCTTGCTTTCCGCGGCCGTAATCTGGCGGACCTGCCCGGTATTGAGGGCTTGCTCTTCAATGTTACTGACGTCACCGAGGCAAAGCACTTCCAGACCGAACTCGTGCTCGCCAAGGAAAAGGCGGAAGAAATGGTCGCCCTGAAGGACAGCTTCCTCACCAACATGAGCCACGAGATCCGAACGCCTCTTACCGGGATTCTCGGTTTCGCTCAAATCCTTAAGACGGAGGTCGACGACGACAAGTTCGAGCTGGTCGACCACATTCAGCGCAGTGGGCAACGTCTGCTGAATACGCTGAACGCCGTACTTGACCTGGCAGAGCTGGAGGCTTTGTCTGCAAGACCCGAGCTCGAGCGCGTCGCCGTTGGACATGAGATCCG
>JAHHLP010000192.1 GCA_018679295.1 Rhodothermia bacterium | reverse complement strand
GTCCGTCTCGACCCTTGCTGATTGCAGCAGCTGCTTTGATTGCAGCGGGTTGCCAGCGAACTGAAATTGATCTCGACCGCACCCTCGGTAGCGCGCAATTCGTCGACCTTACACATACATTCGACTCGACAAGCGTCTACTGGCCGACTGAGGAGGGCTTTGTTCTCGAACCTGGCTTCGCCGGATACACCGACAAAGGCTTCTACTACTCTGCCAACACATTCCGGGCCGCGGAGCATGGCGGCACGCACCTCGATGCGCCGGTGCACTTTGCGGACGGCAAACAGACGGCCGACGAGATACCGCTCGCTAATCTGATCGGTCCCGCAGCTGTCGTGGATGTTGCAGCGCAGGTCGCGGCCAATCCGGACTACCAAATAAGTCGTGATGACATGCTGCGGTGGGAGTCGGATCACGGTCCACTTCCAGACGGCGCGATTTTGCTATTTAATACGGGCTACTCGGAATTCTGGCCAGATCGGTCGAGATACATGGGCACGGCTGATCGGGGAGCCGAAGCAGTAGCGCAGCTTCACTTCCCGGGCTTGGATCCGTCTGCGGCGACCTGGCTGGTTGCCAATCGGCACATACACGCAGTGGGGATAGACACACCCAGTATCGACTACGGGCAGTCGACTCACTTCGAAGCCCATCAAACACTGTTCGAGGCTAACATTCCAGCTTTCGAGAACATCGCAAATCCCGGCGCGCTTCCACCTACCGGTGCATGGGTTTTTGCTCTACCCATGAAGATCGCCGGCGGAAGTGGCGGTCCTCTTCGCATCGTCGGAGTAGTACCCAAGGCCGACTAGAGTCACGTCGGAAATCTCGTCGCAATAGTCGAGTCGGCAAACCGGCGCCTCGGAGTCTGTTCGGCCTTCTGAGTCCCTTTCAATCTTTTAAGCCTCAGCAGGTGGCGGCCTTCGCATTGGTGGCTGCATAAGCGGTGTCTCCTCGAACGCCTTGGCCTCGTCGATGAAGAGCTGCAGATGCGGGAACGGGATCTCAATGTCGGCCTCGCGCAAGGCCTCACGAATCTTCTCGACGTATCGCATCCGAACGCGGGCTTCCTTACGCGCATCCTTGAGAAACACCCTCAACTGCATGTCCACACTCGAGTCGTTGAGCTTCGTCACGACGACCTCGGGGTCGAATTCGGGATGCAGGTCGTCATCACTCTCCGTGAGTGGGAGTACGGCTTCACGCGCTTCCTGAGGGAACTCCTTGTAGGCGATTCCAAAATCGATGTCGACACGGATGACCCCCAGCATGGTGTAGTTGATGACCTTCTGGTTCACCATGTGTACGTTTGGAAGCACCATGATCTGGTTGTTGAGTGTCTTGACGCGAGTGGAACGTAACGTCAGGTCCTCGACTACTCCGTACGTGCCCTCAACCTGGATCACATCGCCTATCGCGAAGGGTTTGTCGAGCAGGATGGTCATGCCCGATATGAAGTTTTCCAGGGTATCCTTTGCGGCAAAACCGACGGCGATTCCGGCGATGCTGAGTCCGGCCAACAACGCCGTCACGTTTACACCGAACTGGGCAAGTACCATGATTCCGATGAAGACCGTCGCGACGATCTTGTACGTCTTCATCAGGAGAGACTCGAGACCGAGGTCCACGCGCTTGCTCCGCCGAAGAAAGCGCCTCAGCACCGATCCAAAAGCCCGGTACGCGATGTAGAACAACAGAAATACAAAGAGCGCGCCGATGAGGTTAGGCGCGAAGCCGGCCGTCGACTCCGTTATGGAGGTCAGAACCTTGTTCCAGAATTCCGAGAATTGCCCGGTCGCAAGGAGTTCGCCCGCCTCGGAAATTCCGCGACTTATTGAGCCGATCGCGTCGACGCTGTCCGATGGGGCAGAGGTCACTGAATCGACGACCGTCGTGTCCGCAAACACGGAGTCCTGATTCTGGGTCGTTGGAAGACTCTCCTGCATGGACGTTTCCTTTGCGAGCAAGCCGCGACTCACCCTTTATACAAGTGATGCCGCATTCATCCTCGCGGCGCGGACTGTGTTTTTCAGAAGCATTGCAATCGTCATAGGCCCAACGCCCCCGGGCACCGGGGTGATGTACGAAGCTTTTCGCTCCGCGGCCTCAAAATCAACATCGCCCACAAGCCGGTAGCCCCGTGGCCGTGTCGCGTCCTCCACCCGGTTGATGCCTACGTCGATCACGACCGCACCTTCTTTCACCATGTCGCCGGTGACGAAGTGCGCGCGACCGATCGCCGCAATCAGGAGGTCTGCCTCGGCGGCGATCTGATCGATGTCGCGAGTTCGGCTGTGGCAAACCGTCACAGTCGCATCGACGCCTTTCTGAAGCAACATGTTGACCATTGGCTTGCCGACAATATTGCTTCGACCAAGCACGACCGCGCGCTTTCCCGTAGTCGAGATATCATACCGGCGCAACAGTTCCATGATGCCCGCAGGTGTGGCTGGCGGGAATCCCGGCTCACCGATTACCACCTTGCCGACATTGACCGGGTGAAAGCCGTCAACATCTTTCTTAGGGGCGAGGGCGTGGATAATCTTGCGATCGTCTATCTGATCCGGTAAGGGTAATTGTACGAGGATTCCGTCGACGTCGTCGTCGCTATTGAGCCGGTCAATCAACTCAAGTGTTTCAGTCTCCGAAATGGATGAGTCGAATGTCAGGGTGTCGCTGCGGGTTCCCGCTTCCGTACAGGCCTTTGCCTTGCCTCGAACGTATGACGCGGAGGCGGGGTCGTCGCCGATGAGGACGACCGCCAGATAGGGAGCACGATTGCCCTCTTTCGTCCACTTTTCAACCTCCTCCTTTACCTCTGCGCGCACGGCTTGCGCCGTCGCCTTTCCGTCGATGAGTGTCGCCACGAGCTGATGGGTCTGGGATCGTTAAAACGAGCGGGAATCGAACTAGATAATACGACGAAGCGTATTGCACGAGTAGCCGACAATCTCGGTGCAGCGCCCCTCAGACATCAATTTACCGCAGATTAACGATTGAAGATCATCGGCAGGGGTTATCCTTGACCGGTTTAGTGGCCGGGGGGCGCGGTTATTGCCACGCCTTCTGCCGGCCGACAACTTAAGCGTACGACCCATGAGCGCAAACACAGCGATTCGGGCAGGCATCCTCGGCGCGACGGGGGCCGTCGGGCAAAAGTTCATCGAGCTCCTCGAGGGGCACCCATGGTTTACGGTTTCTGCGATCGCCGCCTCGGAGAGATCAGCCGGAAAGAGGTATTCCGAGGCCGCTAACTGGATCGGCTCGGGAGCGATTCCGAAAACTGTAGCGGCTATGACGGTCGAGAGGTGTACTCCCGATCTGGACTGTGACTTCGTTTTCTCGGGGTTGGACTCATCTGTAGCAGGGGAGGTCGAGGGAGCTTTCGCCGACGCCGGATATCCGGTCATCTCGAATGCCCGCAACCACCGAATGGCTGCGTCGGTCCCCCTTTTGATACCGGAGGTCAACCCCGAGCACACGGCTCTGATCGAGAAGCAAGCGCGCGCCGGTGAGGGATACATCGTAACAAATCCCAACTGCTCAACGGTAGGCCTGGTGTGTGCGCTGAAGCCTCTTCACGACGCCTTCGGCGTCGATAAGGTGATCGTCAGCACCATGCAGGCACTGTCGGGCGCCGGTTATCCGGGCGTTGCTTCCCTGGACATTGAAGGAAATGTGATTCCATACATCGGGGGAGAAGAAGACAAGCTGGTAACGGAACCTCGCAAACTGCTGGGTCGGCTTGATGGGTCGGAGATCGAGCCGGCCGAAATAGTCGTTAGCGCGCATTGCAATCGTGTGTCCGTTCGCGACGGCCACATGGAATGCGTGAGCGTGGGGCTGGCGCAGAAAGCGACGTTGGCTCAGGTGGCGGCGTCGTTCAGGTCCTATTGCAGTCCCGTAACCGGGATGGGACTGCCTACATGCCCGCCTTCGCTTGTGGAGCTTCTCGATGGAGACGCCGATCCGCAGCCGCGGCGCTTCGTTGAGCGTAACGGCGGTATGACCGTCTGGGTGGGGCGGCTCCGTGAGTGCGAAGTGCTTGACTTTAAGTTCGTCGCCTTGGTTCACAACACGGTACGAGGCGCGGCCGGTGGCGCGATCCTGAACGCGGAGCTGCTGGTCAAGCAGGGTTACTTGAATGCTCGCAAGGCGCACATAGCATGAAGGACATTGACATAAGAAATGCCTCGCTTACAGACGCGGACGCGTTGTCCAGCCTGTGGTCGCGGTTCCTGCGGGAGCAAGGCACGCTCGACCCAAAACTGGCCCCTTCGGCTGATGCCGTTGAACGTTTTCGCGCGGACTTGCCCGAATGGATCCACGATACGACCCGAGTCGTCGTGGTAGGGGAACGGCGCGGGGAGATCGTCGCCTTTGTCTCAGCGCTTCTGTGGAGTCTGCCGCCAATCTTTGAGGCCGGCCCCGAGCTGTACGTCGAATATTTCTACGTTGATGAGTCGCATCGGCGAGACGGCATCGGCACTGCCATGTTCGAGGCGGCCAAGCGGCGTGCGGAGGAAATGGGAGCGGGTCGCATTCGACTCGCGGTAGCCGACGAGAACGAGACGGGCAAGAAATTTTGGACTTCCGTTGGCGGCCGGACGGTCGTGCGCGAAATTGTCGTGCCCGTCCACGGTGCAGACGTGCCGCCGAAGGCACCGCTGGGATTTACGGGGAACCAGTGATAACGCCCGCAGGTTATTTGCGCGATTCTCATTTGTGCCCGGTTGATCCGCCGACAGCATGATTGTATCATAATTAGGACGCGGAATTAGCTCAGTTGGTAGAGCGCAACCTTGCCAAGGTTGAGGTCGCCGGTTCGAGCCCGGTATTCCGCTCAGAAAGGCTCATGGGTTTGCCCGTGAGCCTTTTCCTATTTTCGATCGTACGGCATTCAAGGAATCGATGGACCTTTTCGACAGGGATCGAGGGCGCGTGGCCGTTGTGGCGGGCTTGCGGACGCCTTTTGCGCGCCAGGCTACTGAGCTGGCGAACCTAAACGCGGTTCAACTCGGATCCGTTGTGACGCGCGAGCTGCTCGCCCGAACCCCCATTGATCCGTCTCTGATCGAAAGAGTAGTCTACGGTTCGGTAGGCATTCTCCCCGAGGCTCCGAACATAGCGCGGGAGGTAAGTCTTGCCGCGGGTTTGCCGCCGGAGACGGACGCCTATTCCATTTCGCGAGCCTGCACGACGAGCTTCCAAACCCTCATTTCGGTCGCGCAAGCCATCTGGCTTGGCGATATCGAAATTGGACTCGCAGGCGGTTCCGATTCGACGTCGGTGCTTCCCGTACAAGTATCGCGCAAAATGGCCAAGACGCTTATTCGAGCAAGCAGAGCCAAGTCGTTATCCAAGCGCATTCAGCTCTACGGCGACCTTCGTCCAAGCGATCTCGTGCCTGTTGCCCCGGCCGTTAAGGACTACACGACGGAGATGACGATGGGGGAGATCGCAGAACAAATGGCTCGCAATCACCAGGTCACAAGAGAGGAGCAGGATAAGTTTGCCCTTCGATCGCACAAGCTGGCGGCGAAGGCATGGGCCGAAGGTAGGCTTGAATCGGAGGTGATGACTGTCATCCCTCCGCCCTACGAAGAGCCGTTCTCGCACGATAACAACATTAGGCCGGACACCTCTCTTGAGAAAATGGCCCAGCTTAAGCCTGCCTTCGACAAACGACATGGCACCGTAACGGCTGCCAACGCAACGCCGCTGACCGATGGCGCTTCCTCGATGATTCTTATGAGCGAGCAACGAGCGAGAGACCTCGATCTGGAACCGCTCGGATATATTCGCTCTCACGCTTTCGTGGCAATCGACCCCTTTAACGACGCTCTAATGGGACCCTCGTTCGCGACACCGAAAGCCCTTCGGCGAGCCGGGCTCAAGCTGACCGACGTCGATCTGATTGACATGCATGAGGCCTTTGCCGCGCAGACCCTGGCCAATATCAAGAACTGGCCCTCACGAGAGTTTGCCCGAGATTATCTGGGACTCGACGAGCCGATTGGCGAGATAGACCCGGACCGGTTTAACGTGCTCGGAGGCTCAATAGCCTATGGGCATCCGTTCGCCGCCACGGGAGGCCGCATCGTCGTGCAGTTGCTTAATGAGATGAGACGGAGGGGGGCTTCGCTTGGACTGGCCACCGCTTGCGCGGCCGGAGGTATCGGCGCGGCCGTCGTACTCGAAACGTAATCCCGATTTGGCGATGGAAAACAACAATGTTCATCTCTTTGGCCCCTTCTCCCTGGCGATCTCTGACGCCGGTATCGCCGTCGCCGTCTTCGACACCCCGGGGGAGAAACAAAATATCTTGCGGGAGAGGTACATCGCCGATGCGGATGCCATGCTTGACCTGATTGCGACCGAATCGTCCGTGCAGGGACTCGTAATCGAAAGTGGGAAGAAGGACTCGTTTATTGCCGGGGCCGATGTGAGTATGCTCGCGAACTGCCGAACCGTAGAGGAGGCGGCAGCGCTTTCGCGCTCAGGGCAGATGCTATTTAATCGCTTAGAGAGTCTGCCTTTCCCAGTAGTGGCAGCAATCGACGGAGCATGTCTTGGGGGCGGACTCGAACTTGCTCTCGCATGTCACTCCCGCATATGCACCGACAGCGCCGCCACGCGCATCGGATTGCCGGAGGTGAAACTCGGACTACTTCCGGGGTCGGGAGGTACGCAGCGGCTACCGCGGTTGATCGGAATTCAAGATGCGCTCGGGCTCATGCTGACAGGAAGGCGTCTTTCCAGTCGTCAGGCTCTCAAGTCGCGCATAGTGGATGAAGTCGTTCCCGCTTCCATTCTTCGAAGTGTGGCCGTGGAAAGGGTGCTCAAGCTGCGTGGGGATGGAAATGGAACCTCACGCAAGACGTGGGCCGAGAAGTTGCTGGAAGGCAATCCTCTGGGCAGAAAAGTAATTCTATCACAGGCACGCAACAAGACGATCGAGAAATCGGGCGGCCACTATCCTGCGCCGCTTGCGATCATCGATTGCGTTGAGGTCGGTATCGAGGAAGGTATGGAGGAGGGC